>NZ_JAMYMZ010000030.1:0-63829 GCF_040318825.1 Mesorhizobium sp. M1006 | reverse complement strand
CCCCCCCCCCCCGCGCCCCCCCCCCGCCCCCCCCACCCCCCCCCCCCCACCCCGCCCGCCCCCCCCCCCCCCCCCCCCCCCCCCCCCCCCCCCCCCCCGCCGCGCCCCCGGCCCCCCCCCCCCCCCCCCCCCCCCCCCCCCCCCCCCCGCCCGCGCCCCCCCCCCCCCCCCCGTTTCCTGTTGGGCCGCAAGGGCAGCTCAGGCGGCCTTGCCGTTGGCGTTCAGCGCTTCGTCGGCCAACCGGCCGGTGAGTTCGGCCATGTGGTCGAAGACGGCCCGGTAGCTGGCGACACCCGCAGTGGCCGAGCGCAGCTCGATGATGAGGTCGCCGATCTCAGCCTGCGGCATGGTCGCCTCGACCACGTCCCATCCCGGCCAGTCGGGCCGCGCGTCGTAGCCGAGGATCTGGCCGCGCCGCTGCGGGATCAGAGCGATGATCTTCGACGTCGCATCCGACGGCGTGACGATCTCGACCTTCATCACTGGCTCCAGCAGCACCGGCGAGCACGCGGCCATGCCTTCCTTCATCGCCAGCTTCGCCGCCATCTGGAAGGCCATGTCGGAGGAATCGACCGCATGGTAGGAGCCGTCGGAAAGGTTGACGGCAACATCGACGACCGGGAAGCCGAGCGGGCCCGATTTCAGGTAATCGCGCACGCCGGTCTCGACCGACTGGATGTAGGTCTTCGGCACGACGCCGCCGGTGATCGTATCGGTGAACTGGAAGCCTGAACCGCGCGGCAGCGGTTTGATCTCCAGCACCACATCGCCGAACTGGCCGTGGCCGCCCGACTGTTTCTTGTGGCGGCCGCGCTGCTGCGTCGCTTTGCGGATCGTCTCGCGATAGGGCACGGCCGGCACATGGCCTTCGACCGGGATCTGGTTCTTGCCTTCCAGCCGCTCGCGCACGACGCGCAGATGCATCTCGCCATGACCGGACAGCACGGTTTCGGCGGAATCCTGGTTGTGATGCAGGTTGAGCGAGGGATCTTCCTCGGCCAGGCGCTGGATGGCCGCCGACATCTTGACCTCGTCCTTGCGCTCTTTCGGCCGCAGCGCGAAGGCGAAGACCGGTTGCGGCGGCGCCAGCGTGACCAGCGGCTTGATGCCGCCCTTGGTCGAGCTCAGCGTCTGGCCGGTCCTGACGGCGTCCAGCTTGCCGAGCGCCACAGTGTCGCCGGCCTTGGCCGAAGTCAGCTTGACCTGGTCCTTGCCGAGCATCTTGTAGATGCCGGAGACCTTTGCCGTCTCGCCGCTGGGAAGGAACAGCTCGGCGGCGTCGGCGACCTGGCCGGACAGGATGCGCGAGACCGACAGCTTGCCGCCATGCGCGGTGTGGATGGTCTTCATCACTTGGACCACGGTGGCATTGCCATCGGGCGCGCCGAGACGCTGGCGCGTCGCCGCGATGTCGGGTGCGTCGTGACGGATCGCCTTCAACAGGCGCAGCACGCCGTTGCCCTTCTCGGCGGTGCCGATCAGCACCGGCGTCACCGTGCCGTCGCGCAGATCTGCGGCGAGGTCGTCGAAGATCGCGTCCTTCGGCGGTTCGATCTCGTCAAGCAATTGCTCCATCAGCCGGTCGTCATGGTCGGCGAGCGTCTCCAGCATGGAAAAGCGCGCCTCGAGCTCGCGCGCCTTGTCGTCGCTCGGGATCTGGGCGACCTCGCTCTCGGCATATTCGCGGTAGATGTAGGCACGCTCCAGAGCGAGGTCGATCGAGCCGATGACGACGCCGTCCTTGCGCAGCGGGATCTGGCGCAGCAGCAATGGCACCGAGCTTGCCGGCTGCAGCATCTTCAGCGTGTCGCGCACACCTGCTATCGCCTTGTCGACCTTGTTCAGGAACAGCATGCGCGGCACGCCGAGCTCGTCGAGCTTGCGCATGATCAGCTGCAGGGCAGGGATCTTCTTCTCGTCGGCCTCGGCAACGACCACGGCGACGTCGCAGGCGGCCAGCACCGGCTCGGCTTCGAAGGAGAATTCGATCGAGCCGGGACAATCGACGAAGGTGAACGGCTCGCCCATGAAATCGGTGGTGGCGAAGGTCGCCTCGACGCTCATGCCGTGAGCGCGCGCCTCGGGCGAATGATCGGAAACGGTATTTCCGGACGAAACGGGATTCTGGCGGGGAATGGCGCCTGTACGGGCGAGTATGGCTTCGAGAAGTGTCGTCTTACCGCTTGCGAAGGGACCGACTATGGCAATGCATTTCGGTCCCGTGCGTCGTCCTCCGGCGCGAGTACCCATGGCTGACCTCCACTCAGGCGTTTCCCTGTGAGCGGCGGCCGGCCTGTCGGCCGTCGCGGGCGAGGCTTTTTTCAATTTGCCACCTACCCAAAGGGCATCGTCCCACGGGCAGGCCGGGAGGGCAAGGGATTTGAAGTTGAAGGGATTTGAAGTTGGGCCGGTTCAGCCGGTGCCGGTCAGGCGCGACGCTAGCGGGGGTGCGTCCACGCGCTGCACCGCCACCGTCTCGGCAAAGCGCGCGAGCAACGGATTGAACAGGTCCGCACGCTCCCAGAAAGGCGCATGCCCGGCGCCGGAGACGATGTGGCAATGCTCCCACAGCGAGCCGTAGGCGAGCGTCTCAAAATAGCCGAGCCGGACGAACGGATCGTTCTCGCCATTGACGACGGCGACCGGAAACGCGGCTTGCTCGACCACCTGTCTCTGGTCGGCACCCTTGCCGGTGAGCATGCCGCGCGTCACCGCGGCGCGCAGCCGGCCGTCGGTGCGCAGGATGGCTTGGCGAAAGGACGGATCGGCGGTGTCGCCGAAACACAGCGTCTCGAAGCGCTCGGCATCGCGTTCGGAATACGTCTTTTTGGATGCCAGCAGCATGTCCCAATGCGCGTGGAAGCCGCGCAGCATGCCGAAAGGACCCTTCGATACCGGCGGCGCGCCGGTCAGCATCAGCCCGCCGACGGCGCGGTGAAAACTCGCGAGTTCGATTGCCACGTGCCCGCCAAGCGACCAGCCGAAGACGACGGCGCGGCCGATGCCCAAGGCATCGAGGAGCTGGGCCGCCGATTGGGCAAGGCCGGCGATGGTGTAGTCCGTCGCCGGATCGCGGGCGTCCGACGATTCGCCATGGCCGGGCAGGTCGAAAGCAATCAACCGATGGGCAGCGGCCAACGGGCTGTCGAACTGGCGGGCGAATACGGCGCGCGAACTGCCCGAGCCGTGGATCAGGACAAGCGGGATGCCGGGTCCCGACGACTGGCTGAGGCGCAAATCCGCTTGCGGCGTGCGGATCGTGCGGTGGGAAACGGCCATATCTGATTTGGACCTTGGGATTGTCTCCAGGTCAACATCGCATGCCGAGGTCACCATGTTGTTTAGAACGGTGGTTAAGAAATGATTTCTGGGTTTCTGCCGGGTATGATGAACGAATCCACCACAGCTAACCCCCGGAGCCTGATGATGGAATCCACACTCGACCTTCTCGTCTCGATCAGCAGCATCGCGACGCTCGGCCAATATGCCTGGTCGATGCGCGCGCATTTCCAGTCGCCGACCATGTCTCAAGGCGCGATGATCATTTCGGCCGTCGTGGTCGGCACGGCGCTGTTCTTTCTTGCGCTGCTGTGGATCGAGCGGCAGCCGGTGGCGGCGAAGATCGGCGGGCTCGCCATCGAACTGGCAAGCTCGGCGCTGTTCTGGTGGGCGATCTCGGTCTCCCGCAAGGCGGGGCTGCGGTTCGCATTCGATCCCGACAATCCCGACAGCCTGGTGACCGAAGGCCCTTATCTCCATGTCCGGCATCCGTTCTACACGTCCTACATCATCTTCTGGGTCGGATGGGGTATCGCGACCTGGTCGGTCTGGGCGGTGGTGCCGGTCGCCGGCATCGTTACGATCTACGTGATCGCGGCCTTGGACGAAGAGCGAAAATTTTCGCGGACAAGGTTGGCCGATGCCTACGACGCTTACCGCACGCGGACCGGTCTGTTCTGGCCGCGTTTTGCCCGCAGCCGGCAGGAGATGCAGCCGGCATCGGACGAAAGTGGTAGGGTCTAAGCCACTGGATTGAATCGAGGATTTGCGACGATGAAGATCATTGCCTGCGGCAGCGTGCCGACGATTGTTGCGCCGGAAAAATACTTCACTGGCCGGGTTTTGCAGACGCCGATCATCGAGAAAGAGGCGCCGGCGCGGCTCAGAGCCACGCTGGTCAGCTTCGAGCCCGGCGCCCGCACCCACTGGCACACGCATCCGCTCGGCCAGACGCTATATGTCACATCCGGTGCCGGTCTCGTGCAAAGCTGGGGCGGGCCGCTGCAGGAGATCAGGGCCGGCGACGTCATCTCCTTTGCGGCCGGTGAAAAGCACTGGCACGGCGCCGCGCCCAAATCGGCGATGACCCACATCGCCATGCAGGAGGCGCTCGAGGATGCGCATGTCGATTGGCTGGAGAAGGTGAACGACGAGCAGTATGGCGGCTGAAACGTCTCAGACCAGCGCGGCGGTAAAGCGCTGGATGCGCGTGCAGGCCTCTTCGAGCAGAGCCTCCGACGTGGCGTAGGAGATGCGGAAGTTCGGGCCGAGGCCAAAGGCCGAGCCGAAAACAACCGCCACGCCCTCGGCCTCGAGCAGTTCGGAGCAGAAGGTTTCGTCGCTGTCGATCACCTTGCCGTTCTTGGTCCTCCTGCCGATCAGCTGGGCACAGGAGGGATAGACGTAGAACGCACCCTCCGGCGACGGGCAGGTGATGCCGCGCGCCTGGTTGAGCATCGAGACGACGAGATCGCGCCGGC
The DNA here is from genome assembly GCF_040318825.1 of Mesorhizobium sp. M1006. Taxonomy (NCBI): domain Bacteria; kingdom Pseudomonadati; phylum Pseudomonadota; class Alphaproteobacteria; order Hyphomicrobiales; family Phyllobacteriaceae; genus Mesorhizobium; species Mesorhizobium sp. M1006. Next base: position 59,069 of record NZ_JAMYMZ010000030.1, on the reverse strand, counting down.
CCTGGAAGATCGCCTTGTTCTTCGGGATGAAATCCTGCGGGCCGTTCAGCGCTTCGACCGCCGCCCATTGGGCGATGGTGCAGGCGCCGGAGGTCTGCTGGCCCTGGATCATGTCCATCGCCTTGATCAGCGGCACCGGGCCTGCCGCGTAGCCGATGCGCCAGCCGGTCATGGCATAGGCCTTTGACACGCCGTTCATCGTCAGCGTGCGCTCATAGAGCTTCGGCTCGACCTCGGCGATGGTCTTGAAGACGAAGTCGCCATAAGTCAGGTGCTCGTACATGTCGTCGGTCAGCACCCAGACATGCGGGTGCTTCAACAGCACGTCGGCCAGGCCCTTGAGCTCCGCCTCGGTATAGGCGGCGCCCGAGGGGTTGGACGGCGAGTTCATCAACAGCCATTTGGTGCGCGGCGTGATCGCCTTTTCCAGCACGGTCGCCGTCAGCTTGAAGCCGTTGTCGATGGAGGTGTCGGCAAAGGCCGAGGTGCCGCCGCAGATCGCCACCATTTCGGGATAGCTCACCCAGTAGGGCCGCGGGATGATCACCTCGTCGCCGGGGTTCAGCGTCGCCATGAAAGCGTTGAACAGGATCTGCTTGCCGCCGGTGCCGACGATGGTCTGCTCCGGCCGGTAGTCGAGATTGTTCTCGCGCTTGAATTTTTTCGCGATCGCATCGCGCAGCGGCACGATGCCGGATACCGGCGGATATTTCGTCTCGCCTCGGCGGATGGCCTCGATCGCGGCGTTCTTGATGTTGTCGGGGGTGTCGAAGTCCGGTTCGCCGGCGCCCAGCCCGATCACGTCGCGGCCGGCGTTTTTCAGCTCGCGCGCCTTCTGCGTCACCGCGATGGTCGCGGAAGGCTTTACGCGGGAAAGGACGTCGGCAAGAAAGGCCATGACAGATATCTCCAGAAAGGACCGGCGGGCGAAGGCGCCGCGGCGCCTCTCATGTCGCATCATCTGGTCAAGCGCAAGCCCAGCGCAGGCATTGTCGAATGAGCCAGCGCGCAATGCTGGCAACAATAAATTCATCAACGATCGGTAAAAGCTTGAACGGCAGGACCGGGCCGGTCCGCCAGTCTCGCATAGCGAGGAACCGTGACACGCAGCATCGGGCTTGCCCATATCATCCGCCATGATGACGGCACCGCCAGCGGTGTCTGGGGGGTCTATACGCTGCAAAGCGCGTTCCAGCCGATCTTCGCCTTCAACAAGGGCAAGCTTTCCGTCGTCGCGTTCGAGGGGCTGATCCGGCCGTTCCGCGAAGGCGAGCCGCAGCCGCCAATGAGTTTCTTCAACAGCTGTCCGGCGGTCGACCGCCTGCATATCGAGGCGCTGACACGGACGCTGCACCTTCTGAACGCCGGCGCCTGCCTGCCGCGAGACGCCTCCATCTTCATCAATTTCGATCCATCGGTGTTCACCGACCGCAGCATCGCCGACAAGGCGCTGCGCGAAATGCGGCTGGTGCTGCACGAGGCCGACATCGATCCGCACCGCGTCGTCTGCGAGGTCACCGAACAGAAATCGGCGTCGCAGGAAACGCTCTACAATTTCGTCGAGGCGCTCAGGGGCAATGGTTTGCGCATTGCCGTCGACGATTACGGCGCCGACGAATCCGACATCAATCGCATCAAGGAACTCAGGCCAGACATCGTCAAGTTCGACGCCGACTGGATCATGACGCTGATGGAATCCGGTGCCGGCTTCGCCTTGCTGACCGCTATGGTGACCAGCTTCGAAGAGCAAGGCATCCGTACGGTATTCGAGGGCATCGAGACGGGCTGGCAGCTCGAGCTTGCCGAAAAGTCGGGCGCCTCGATGGTGCAAGGCTTCGTGCTGGCACGCCCGGAGCTTGCACCGACCAGCTTTCACGTCTTCGACAAAGCCGGGCAGGCATCAGCGGTGTCGCCCGATAAGGACAAAGTGCCCACGGCCGTTTCGACCTCGCGGCGGCCGATGCGGGCTTTCGGGCGCAGGGTGGCATCGTGACCGGGCGGGCCGACATGCGGCGCAAGGTCGGCGAAGCGATCTTTGCCGACGAGGTCGGCATCGAATATGGCGTCTACGGCGCATTCCGGCTGAGGAGCGCCTACCAGCCGGTCTTCGCGCCGCGCGGCAGGTTTCTCGCCGCCGTCGCGGTCGAGGGACTGATCGAGCCGCACCGCGCAGGCAGGCCGGCGGCGCCGCAAATCTTCTTCGAAGGTGTGCCGGCAGCGGATCGGCTGTTTGTCGAAACCATGTGCCGGGTGCTGCATTTGCGCAACTTCCGCAACATCGGCGTCGACGGGCTCGACCTGTTCTTCAATTACAATCCGCTGATCAACGATGACCCCGCACGGGCGCTGGCCGAAATCAGGCTGATGACCAGGCATCTGGCGGATTTCGGCCTGCATCCCGGCATGCTGGTCTGCGAGATCACCGAGCAGGCGGCCGGCGACAAGGTGCTTGTCAGCCTGGCGCGCGAGATGCGGCGCGACGGCGTCCGCATCGCCATCGACGATTTCGGCACCGGGCATTCGACCGAAGAAAGGGTAGCGCTGGTGCAGCCCGACATCGTCAAGATCGACGGCACCTGGTTCGCAGAATTCTGCCGCCATGCCGCCGCCGAGCGGTTTTTCCGGCCGCTGGTTTCGACGCTGCACGACCGTGGCGCCAAGGTGCTGGTCGAAGGCGTCGAGAACGCCACGCATCTGCGCGTCGCGCTGGATGGCGGCGTCGACCTGCTGCAGGGCTTTTACCTTGCCCGGCCGGCGCTGGCCGGTACGCTGTTCGACGAGGAGCCGCTGTCGATCGACAGGCTGCTTGGCAGGGACAACAACGTCATCCCCCTATTCGGCTAGGATATGTCGAGATTCAAGTGATGCCGGCCTGCGAACGGCGGTTTCCTGCGCTTCCGGTGCTCACGTACCCAAAGTACGCTCCGCTCCGGTTCTCGGAACCCACCCTTCTCGGCTCGGCCTGACTTGAATCTCGATATATCCTGAAATGCATCAGCGGCGCTGATGGTTACGCCAAAACAAATCACTGGATGAAGCCGCCGCTGCCGCGATAGAGGCTGGATCAAGCCCTGAGACGGGTGGTTGCGAGCAAGGGGGAGCACCGATGATACTCTATGGAATGATCGACAGCGGCAATTGCTACAAGCCGCGCCTGTTGATGGCCAAGCTCGGCATCGCTTTCACCAATGTCGAGGTCAGCTCGCACACCGGCGACACGCGCAAGCCCGACTATGTCGCGAAAAACCCGAACGCCATGGTGCCGCTGCTCGAACTCGACGACGGCCGCCGGCTGGCCGAATCCAATGCCATCCTGCTCTATCTCGCCGAAGGCACGCGGTTTCTGCCGGCGGACAGATACGAACGCGCGCTGGCCTATCAGTGGCTGTTCTTCGAGCAATACAGCCATGAGCCCTATATCGCCGTGCGCAGGGCGCTGCTGACCTTCCCTGAAAGAGCCAAGGATGCGACGCCGGAGCGGCTGGCCCTGACGCTGGAGCGCGGCAACAAGGCGCTCGGCGTCATGGACAAGCACCTGGCCGGGAGCAGCTTCTTCGCCGGCAATGCGCTCAGCGTCGCCGACATCGCGCTCTATGCCTATACGCATACGGCCGAGACGGGCGGGTTTCAGCTCGACGCCTATCCGGCGGTTGCCGCCTGGCTGAAAAGGGTCGAGGCCGATCCGGGGCACGTGCCGCTGGAGTGGCTGCCTTAGTCACGCTTCTCGGCGCTTCGCGGCTCGCTCCGGAGGTCGGGCTTGCGGCCCTCGGCCGATGACGTGAATGGTCGCGCGGCTATTTCAGCAGGCGATCATATTCGGAATGGGTGCCTATCCAGAACCAGACCACGTCATCGTGGTCGCGAACAGCCACGGCGCGGTAGTTGATATCAACCCGCGCCGACCAGTAGCGCCCGACCTGTTTGAAATGCAACGACGGGTGGAACGGGTCAGAATTCAGTTTGGCGAAACGTCTGTTCGCCTTTGCTCTGATTAACGAGGGCAGTTTTGCGTAGGCCTCCCAAAACGAGGGAGTAGCAAAATGATTCACAGAGGCCGGGTCCGGCCGGCGCGATGATCAGCCAAGGCCTGCTCGGCAAGCTTGTCCAGCCTGCCGCCCTTGGCGTCGGCTTCGATCTGCCGGTCCCACATGTCGGCCTGCAGCGCCTCGAACCATGCGGCAAACGCTCTCAGCTCTTCGGGGCTTAGTTCGGCAACGGATTTCTCAATCTGTTCAAGCTTGCTCATGAATTAATAGTACCACATTGGGCCAAAAACACCACAAAGTGGGACTATAGGCCCAAGGCAGCGGTTCACTGGAATCCAGACAGCAAAAAGGCGGGACAAAATCCCGCCTTCCCATGCTTGGTAGCCTGATCGGGAGCGTTTTGGCCGGGCCGGCAGCAATCTGCTGCTTCGGCTTGTCGGGGTCTTTCGCTCCGGCGCGCTGCGCGCGCGACCGCCAGAACAACCGTCACTTCCCGCCCGCCCCGGGCTAGCGCCCGGCGCGCGCCATTCGCAAAATCAGGCTGCCTTGCTCAGAGATCCAGCGGACGACTTGCCAGTGCGGCGGTCCTGCTCGATCTCGAAGTTGATCTTCTGGCCTTCGACCAAGGTCGACAGTCCAGCACGCTCGACTGCGGAGATGTGAACGAAAACGTCCGCGCCGCCGCTGTCAGGCTGAATGAAGCCGAAACCCTTGGTGGAATTAAACCACTTGACCGTACCTGTTGCCATTTCGATAGTCCTTTACGTTTGCTTTAGTTTGACTGGGCCGAAACCCAGCCGGTTTGTATCGAGATTTTGGAGATAGAACGTCAGCAAACGCGAATATCGCGAGGCCCGGATCGATCGGCCGAAATATCAATGGACCGCATATAATATGCCTTCGCGCAAAAAACAAGACGGGGCGGAAAATGGCGCGGCGGCAACGCTGCCCAACGGCCGCCCCAATCGCGTGAGAGCGTCGTCGCTGCGCGCCTGACGCGGGAGGATCGCGACAGCTTCGGGCACGGGTTTTGGGGAGAGGGACATGAAAATCGTTCTGCTTGCCGCTTGCCTGACGCTGGTGGCCGCCGAGGCGCAGGCGGTCTCGCGCTACGACCCGACCCGCATGAGCTGCGGCAAGGTGCAGGCGACGATCGCGCGCGAGGGCGCGGTCATCCTGCGCTACAGATCGGCGCGCGTGCCGGGGCTGGCGCTCTATGACCGCTACGTGCGCAGCCAGCAATTCTGCGACATCGGCGAGGTCAGGGCGCGGGCCTCGGTGCCGAGCGCCGACACGAATTCCTGCACCGTCTACAAATGCAAGCGGGTGGAGATCGACCGGCGTTTTCGCCGGCGCCTGCTTCCGGATTAGAGTGGGACGAAATGGTGCGCCGGGTGCCGGCCTCGCCTGAATATCAGCACCACTAAAACCCGAACGACACCTGCGCCGGCGGCGGCGGGCCGACGCGCACGCCTTCCATGGCCAGCATCTTTTCCTTGGTGGCCGAGCCGCCGGGCGCGGAAAATCCGCCGATCTTGCCGCCGGCGGCAAGGATGCGATGGCAAGGGATGACCAGCGGCACCGGGTTGGCGCCGAGTGCGGCACCGGTTTCGCGCGCCAGCCCGGCATGGCCGGCGCGCTTGGCCAGTTCGCCATAGGTGGTGGTTTCGCCGAAGGCGAGTTTTCGCGCCGCGTCATAGATCGCCTGGCGGAACTCGTCGACGCCGCTGAGATCGACCGGCACGCCGGAGAAATCGATATCCTCGCCGGCGGCATAGGCCTTGATCGACGCGATCAGCTCGGCAACCCATTGCGGCTCGGGCTTCGCTGCTTGGTCGGCGGCGGCATGGCGCAGCAGCCGGCGGTCGACCGCGTCGCGATTGCGCTGCGGCAGGCAGAGCCGGGTCAGCCCGGCTTCGCTCCAGGCGATACCCATGAAGCCGAGCACGGTTTCGAAGACCGCGTGGCCGGCGGTGGCATGAGAGGCGTCCATGGCGTGCTCCTTTCCGGAATCCTTCGAAGTACAAATCCAGAACAATATCGCATTTCGCGGCCCGGCTCGCCACCCGGAAACCGCCGGCTACCGCGGATTGCCCGAGGAAAGATGCTGGTGTAAGGACTTCTTAACACCCGACGAACCGGACCCGAGCGCCGCTTGCCAGCAAAATTCCTCTTTCCCGTCCTTGCGGCGGTGTTGGCCGTGGCCGCTCTCAGCGGTTGCACCTCGACTTCGCCGGCGACCCCGACGCCGGCCTTCACCGAAAATACGGTCAATACCGATGCCGGCTTTACGCTCGCGCTGCCCGACACGGTTTCGGTCTTGCCGGAGCCGTCCGGCGTCGCCCAGACGGCTGCGCTGCCGATCGAGCCGGCCGCCGCCTTTGCCGGGCCGACGCCGCTGGCGGCAACTACCCCCGCCGTCATGACCGCCAATGCCCAGCCTGTTACCGCGACGCCGGCCGTCGCCATGCCGGTCAGCCAACAGACCGAGGCCATGCCCGGCGTTCAGCCGGTTTCCTACACGCTGCCGCAGGACCCGGCCGCTCTGGCCGCGACCGACCCCGCCGAGGGTCAGTCCAACGCCGGCGGCCGCAGCGAGATCGAGCGGCTGATCGAGAAATATTCCGCGCTTTACCAGGTGCCGGTCGATCTGGTGCGCCATGTCGTCAACCGCGAGAGCACCTTCAACCCGAAAGCCTACAATCACGGCCATTGGGGGCTGATGCAGATCAAGCACGCGACGGCGCGCGGCATGGGCTATGACGGGCCGGCAAGCGGCCTGTTCGACGCCGAGACCAATCTGAAATATGCGGTGAAATATCTGCGCGGCGCCTGGCTGGTCTCAGGCGGCAACCCCAAGCGCGCCGACCGGCTCTACCAGAGCGGCTATTATTACGACGCCAAGCGCAAGGGGATGCTCGGCGAAACCGGGCTCGGCAGCGACAGCCTGCGCCGCCGCATGCAGCCCGATGCCTGAGCCGCGCCCGCCGGCGCCAAACGACATCCGCCTGCGCAAGATCCTCGACGACACACTTCTGGCGCCGCGCTGGCCCGAAGGTTTTTTCATGCGCGGCTTCGAAGCCGCCGATGCACTCGCTTTGCATACGCTGTTGACCGCGGTGTTCGACGACGGCGCCGACGGGCCGTTCGACGAATGGTGGCCACGCATTTCGGCCGACGCGGAATTCGACCCAGCTTTGTGTTTCCTGGTCATTGACGGCAAGGGCCGGCTGGCGGGCGCGGCGCTCTGCTGGACGCGGGCTTTCGTCAAGGATCTTGCCGTCCACCCGGAGGCGCGCGGCAACGGCATCGCCGAGGCGCTGATGCGGCACGCGTTTGCCGTGTTTCAGGCAAGGGGTGCTGCGCATGTCGATCTCAAGACCAATACCGTCGAGAACGCGGCTGCGGTCAGGCTCTATCAGCGGCTGGGGATGGTCGAGGTCGATTGGGCGGCGTGAGCATAAGTTCCCTTCAGCGAGGCTGATCGCCAATTGGCGAAGTCGGCGCCGCCCCTCATCCGGCTGCCGCCACCTTCTCCCCGTATAGGACGGGTAGAAGGGGCTGCCGCAACGCCGGCACGCCCTCTGCCACGCCGGAGATTGGCGAAACCGTCGGCGAAGGCACCTTTCTCCCCGTCACTATACGGGGAGAAATGCCCGGCAGGGCAATGAGGGGCAGCGCACACCTCATGTGATTTGACGCTGCGGCGCGCTGACCTACCCTCTAATGCCGGAACCGAGGAGACGAGCGATGCTGTCACCTTTCAACCGGAGCGTCACGCTGGCAGCGGCGGTGATCCTTGCCGCCGTCAGTGCGGCCTATGCCCATCACGGCTGGTCGTGGACGCAGGACGGGTTTTTCGAACTCAAAGGCAGGATCACGGCGATCTATATCGGCAACCCGCATGCCACGCTGGATGTCGACGCCGAGGGAGAGGCCTGGCGGGTGGAGATGGCGACGCCGTCGCGCACGATCGCCGCCGGCTTCACCGAGGAGGTCGCCAAGATCGGCGACGAGGTGACCGCGATCGGCAACCGCTCGCGCGACGAGAGCGAAAAGCGCATGGAGGCGGCCCGCATCATCGTCGGCGGCAAGACCTACGACGTCTATCCCGACCGCGTGCCGCCGGCCTGAATGGACGGGTTTTTTGCCGACATCGAGCAACTCGCCTTCGCGCGGGGACTGAAGGCCTCCTTCGTCGCCTACCCCATCGTCAACGCGCTGCACATCATGTCGATCGGCGCGCTGCTGACCAGCGTCTGGCTCATGGACCTCAGGATCCTGGGCGCCTTCCGCTCGCTGCCGCAAGCGGCGTTCGTCGCGCTGCTGCGCCGCACCGCGTTTGCCGCGTTCGCTGGTGCGCTAGTCACTGGGTCGCTGCTCTTTTCAGTAAGGGCGAGCGAATATGCGGCAATGCCGGTCTTCCTCGCCAAGATGACGCTCATCCTGCTTGCCGGGGTCAACTTCCTCGTCTTCATGCGCCGCGTAAAAGGCAGTGATGAGCCGGCTGGTGGGGCCGCGACCGTGCTGGCTGTGCTTTCGCTGGTGCTGTGGACTTCGGTGCTTTTCGCCGGACGGTTTATTGGGTTTCTCGGCTAAGCCGAGTGTCGGCACTGGCGTTGGCAAGGTGCAAAATGGTGCGTTGCGACGTCGAGCCGCGGACGGAGGAATCGCTGAAGGCGCTGAAGCATTCCCTGGCGGCGGCGGGCATCTCGCTGGAGGACGTGGTGATGGAGCGAATCTGCCCCGCGATTCCGGCTTCTAAAACTCGGTCAACCGGGTCAACGCAAAGTACTTCAGCATCGACCCGCCGGCGTGCAGCTGTCGTTCCCGTGACGTACCAATAGACGTTCAGATTATCTTCTTCATGTATTTCAAAGTCTCTTTGAGTCGGGGATGAAGGCAGCATTCGGGACGATCAACTGTAGCCCAAAGCAATCTTTCGGCCTCTCCGTCCTTGACACCAAAGATATGAAGGAGTCTCTCGAATACAGAAATGACATCTTTTCCGTGAATGTATTCGTAGTGGTCGAGGTCATCGAGTCTTTCCTCAATACTCTTTGCTCCTAACAATACTGATTCTAGCCTTGACAGAGAGATATTTGAATTCTGAAGGAGTGCCCTAGTGTATCCTTCCAGATTAAATAAAAACATAGAGTCTTTGGTAATGTATCTCTTTAGACTGGTGCTCTTAAATGCAATTCTGGAAGAGGTTTCCTCGGAATAAATTCGGATCGACGCTATCCTTTTGCATATACTCACAACGAGTTTGAAAAAATTAGTCGAACTTTTTTCAGTGTTCAGCGAAAGAACAAATATTTTCTCAAGAGAGCGCTCACTAAAAATATAGCCCTCTATGTCTCTTCTGTCGGTATAAAATACGTTAGACAAGAGTTTCCGTTTGAGGAGGATATCGTAATCCGCATCGGCGAAAAACATTATCGCATCCGTTTGACCTTCGATCGTCCGTGCAATTTCGACCAATCGCCCACGGTTCCCGCCATCCACAGCCTCCGAGAAATCGATCGCGTCTATTGGGAGTACGCTAACATTAGAGTGGATTTCATTTCCACAAAGCCACGTTAGGAAGTTCCGGTCCCGGTATCCCTCGACAAAAAGATGTCGGCGCTCAGGATCCATCTGCACCGCAGTTAGATATGCGTCAATCTGACGTCTCAACACGGAATTCTCACCCCAGGTCAATCATGGCTTCACGATACGAAGATACTAAGTCGGGGGAGTGAGTGGCAAAGATGAAGAGCGGCTCGGCGCCAGACGCACACCTGATTAACGCAGAAACCAATTTTCTCTGCCATGCTATGTGCATTGACATCTCGGGTTCGTCGATCGCCAAAATCGTGCCCTTTTGTTTTGTAACAAGAGCAGAAACCATCAAATAAAGAAGATGATATTCACCAGAGCTCAAGTCACTTTCCTTAAGTGGTTTCTTTCCTGCGGTGGAAATTCTCATTCCCTCAACGCTGTCGATTCGGACCTCTTTTCCAACAAAGAATTCAGAGAGAAGTTTTTCAAAGGTGAGGAGCCGGTCTGCGACAAGCTTCCTTTCTTGCGCCCGCGATGCAAGATGTTCAGCATAAACTGAAAGAATTGTTAAAGCATTTTGCTTTGTACCAGGATGATTGTCAAGCAAATCTATCTTAGATACGATTTGACTATAGTCCCATTTATCACTCTCTAAACCAAATCTTTCTGTAATTTTATCTTGATCTATAACGAATCTAAGTTGTGATTTTAGTTTATCTTTCTCAATATCGACAGTTTCATGACCGCTGAGTTTTTCCAATATCTTTGGGAATAAGTCTGGCTCCGTGCTTGAAAAGAACTGTCGATAATTAATCTGGGCGGAGTTTATGAATTCCGCTACTCTCTTGTCGAGGCTAATTGATGAATCGCGCACCTTTTTCGACTTTATATTCAGTCCATTACTGACAATTTTACCTGACGGAGAGAAATAGTATTCCCTTGGCATAGCAAGCGCCTCTAGTTGCGCTTCAGAGAGTCTCGCTTCTTTGATTCGACTCAACCGCTCAATGTCAATGTACTCAAAAGCTATTCCCACAACATCTCTAAAAAATTCGTCTCGAAAATTCGATACAGCTAGTTGCTCTTCCTCTGTCAGCGCCCCTGAATGGTTGGGGTTTAACATGGCCTGATATTTACCATACGAAACTTTCAGATACTTCAATTTGCCGTCAGCGGTTTCAGATTTTACTTGAAGTGCTCTTTTGTTGTCGAAGGTTAGTTTTGCTTCTGAAAACGGAACATTCCTGAATGTTGTGAAGTCAAGCCGCATTATCCCGTCCAACATTCGGAGCAATGTCGTTTTTCCTACGCCATTCCTCCCATGAATGATGACGATCGCGGGTTGTTGCGCGACACCCGATGTGGTGGGAAAGCTGACCAGATGATCGTAAGAATTGAAGAGCCCCTTAACCTCAAACTGCTTGAGTTCCATAAGAGCATTCCCTTTCCTGAACGGCGCATAGGGGAAGCGACATCGCGGCAGCTTGTGTGACTTCTGCCAAGTATGAGATGTTAGGTCCTTCACAAAAGCAAGGCATGCAAGGTCCATTAGAAAAAAACTCTTCCGGTGGCGAGCATTCCACTCGACAATGCCTTTTGCTGCGCAGGCACGTTCTAGGAACGAGGTGTTTCAAGATACCTGTCCGGTGTCGCGTTTTAACTTTCTCTGAAGGAAAGATTGGCCGGCGCGTAAGCGTGGCGATATGCCGGCAGCATCGTCGGCGGGACAGCCCCCACAAGGAGGGAGATTGGCTAATCGCCTACGCGAAGTACTCCTGCAGCGGCCGCACTTCCAAACTCCCAGCCCTCAACGCTGCAATCGCCTCCGCCACCGCAGCCGCGCCCGAGAGCGTCGTGTAATACGGCACTTTCTGCATCAGCGTGGCGCGGCGCAGCGATTTTGAGTCCGACACCGCCTTCTGGCCGTCCGTGGTGTTGAACACGATCTGCACCTGGCGGTTCCGGATGGCGTCCTCGATGTGCGGGCGGCCTTCCAGCACCTTGTTTATCTTTTCGGCGGCGACGCCGTTTTCGGCGAGGAAGCGGGCGGTGCCTGAGGTGGCCAGCACTTTAAAACCCTGGCCGGCCAAGCGCTTGACTGCCGGCAAGATGCCCTTCTTGTCCTCGTCGCGCACCGAGACGAACAGCGTGCCCGCGCGGGGGAGATCAACACCCGCCCCGAGCTGGCTCTTGGCGAAGGCCAGCGCGAAGTCGCGGTCGAGGCCCATGACCTCGCCGGTCGAGCGCATTTCCGGGCCGAGCAATATGTCGACGCCGGGGAAGCGGGCGAACGGGAATACCGCTTCCTTCACGGCGATGTGGCCGGGGTTGCGCGGGTCGGGCATGGCGCCGTAGTGGGCGAAGGCGTCTTCCAGGCTTTCGCCGGCCATGATGCGGGCGGCGATCTTTGCAATGGGACGCCCGATGGTCTTGGCGACGAAGGGCACGGTGCGCGACGCGCGCGGGTTGACCTCGAGCACATAGACGGTGCCGTCCTTGATCGCATACTGCACGTTCATCAGACCGCCGACATTGAGCGCGCGGGCGAGTGCGGCCGTCTGGCGCTCCAGCTCGTCGACAAGCTCCGATGGCAGCGAGTGCACCGGCAGCGAGCAGGCCGAGTCGCCGGAATGGATGCCGGCCTCCTCGATGTGCTCCAATATGCCGGAGACGTAGGTCGACCTGCCGTCGCAAAGGCAATCGACATCGACTTCGATGGCGCCTGAGAGATAGGTGTCGAACAGCAGCGGGTTCTTGCCGAGCAGCGTGTTGATCTGGCCGGTCTTGTCGTTGGGGTATTTCTGCTTGATGTCCTCCGGCACCAGGCCGGGCACGGTGTCGAGCAGATAGGATTGCAGCATGCTCTCGTCGTGGATGATCTGCATGGCGCGGCCGCCGAGCACATAGGACGGGCGCACGACCAACGGGAAGCCGAGCTCGCCGGCGACGAGGCGGGCCTGCTCGACCGAATAGGCAATGCCGTTCTTCGGCTGGCTGAGGCCAAGCTTGTGCAACAGCTTCTGGAAACGGTCGCGGTCCTCGGCGAGATCGATCATGTCGGGCGAGGTGCCGAGGATCGGGATGCCGGCCTTCTCCAGCGCATCGGCGAGCTTCAGCGGCGTCTGGCCACCGAACTGGACGATGACGCCGACCAGCTCGCCGGACGCCTGCTCGGCGCGCAGGATCTCCAGCACGTCCTCCGGCGTCAGCGGCTCGAAATAGAGCCGGTCGGAGGTGTCGTAGTCGGTCGAGACGGTTTCGGGATTGCAGTTGATCATGATCGCCTCGAAGCCGGCGTCGCGCAGCGCAAAGGCGGCATGGCAGCAGCAGTAGTCGAACTCGATGCCCTGGCCGATGCGGTTGGGGCCGCCGCCGAGGATGACCACCTTCTTGCGCGACGAGACCTGCGCCTCGTTGGCGAGCGCGCCTGCGAACGGCACCTCGTAGGTCGAGTACATGTAGGCGGTGGGCGAAGCGAACTCGGCGGCGCAGGTGTCGATGCGCTTGTAGACCGGATGAACGTCGAGTTTTTCGCGAATCTTCTGGATCTCTTCGACATCCTTCCTGACCAGGGATGCTAGGCGGGCATCGGAGAAACCCATCGCCTTCAGCATGCGCAGATTGGCGGCGTCCTCGGGGATGCCGTGCTCGCGGATGCGGGCTTCCATGTCGAGAATGCCGGCGATCTGTTCGAGGAACCACGGGTCGATCTTGCACATCGCGTGCACGTCTTCGAGCGAAGTGCCCATGCGGATCGCTTGCGCCACCATGCGCAGCCGGTCCGGCGTCGGCGTGCCGAGTGCGGCGCGGATGGCGTTGCGGTCGTCGACGTGGCTGGCAGCTGTCGTCCCATGGCCGATGCCGGGAATCTCGATTTCGTCCAGACCGGTCAGGCCGGTCTCCAGCCCGCGCAAGGCCTTCTGCAGCGATTCCTGGAAAGTGCGGCCGATGGCCATGACCTCGCCGACCGACTTCATCGAGGTGGTCAGCACCGGCTCGGCGCCGGGAAACTTCTCGAAGGCGAAGCGCGGGATTTTTGTGACGACATAGTCGATGCTCGGCTCGAACGAGGCCGGCGTTGCTCCGCCGGTGATGTCATTCTCGAGCTCGTCCAGCGTGTAGCCGACGGCGAGCTTGGCGGCGATCTTGGCGATCGGAAAACCGGTCGCCTTGGAGGCCAGCGCCGACGAGCGCGAGACGCGCGGGTTCATCTCGATCACCACCAGGCGGCCGTCGGCCGGGTTGACGGCGAACTGCACGTTGGAGCCGCCGGTCTCGACGCCGATCTCGCGCAGCACCGCGATCGAGGCGTTGCGCATCATCTGGTATTCCTTGTCGGTCAGCGTCAGCGCAGGGGCGACGGTGATCGAATCGCCCGTATGCACGCCCATCGGGTCGATGTTCTCGATCGAGCAGACGATGATGCAATTGTCGGCCTTGTCACGGACAACCTCCATCTCATACTCCTTCCAGCCGAGTACGCTCTCCTCGATCAGCACTTCGGTGGTCGGCGAGGCGTCGAGGCCGGACTGGACGATCTCGAAGAATTCGGCGCGGTTGTAGGCGATGCCGCCGCCGGTGCCGCCCATGGTGAAGGAGGGGCGGATAATGGCGGGCAGGCCGACATGGTCGAGCGCTTGTGCTGCAATCGCCATGGCATGGCTGATATAGCGCTGCTTGCGGTCGCCTTCGCCGAGGTTCCAGCGCGTTTCCAGAGCATCGAGCGCGGCGTCGAGATTTTCCGGCTTCTCGGCCTTCAGCGCGGCGCGCTCGGCCTCGTGCGTCTTGCGGTCGGCGTTCTTGACGTCGGTTGCGTTGGCCAGCATCGACTTCGGCGTTTCCAGGCCGATCTTGTTCATCGCCTCGCGAAACAGCGCGCGGTCCTCGGCCTTGTCGATTGCGGTGGCGTCGGCACCGATCATCTCGACCTGATAGCGGTCGAGCACGCCCATGCGGCGCAGCGACAGAGCGGTGTTGAGCGCGGTCTGGCCGCCCATGGTCGGCAGCAGCGCGTCCGGCCGCTCCTTGGCGATGATCTTGGCCACCACTTCGGGCGTGATCGGCTCGATGTACGTGGCGTCGGCCAGTTCCGGATCGGTCATGATGGTGGCCGGATTGGAATTGACCAGGATAACGCGAAAACCCTCTTCCTTCAGCGCCTTGCAGGCCTGGGTGCCGGAATAGTCGAATTCGCAGGCCTGGCCGATGACGATGGGGCCGGCCCCGATGATCAGGATCGACTTGATGTCGGTGCGTCTTGGCATGTCGAGGGTCCGTTCGGCGGGCGGCTTGCACAAAAAGCCGGACGGGATGACCCGGCCGGTTGTGCTCGCGATTCTGGTATCAGGCTAGGAGGGCCTTATAGGGAAGAGTTTTGCCGGATGTAAGCCCCTAAAATGGCAGGCAGTAGGGCAGTAGGGCAGTAGGGCAGTAGGGCAGTAGGGCAGTAGGGCAGTAGGGCAGAGGTTCGAGCGCCCTTTAAACATATTGCCCTACTGCCCTACTGCCTTATTCCCCTTACCACTATCCCCCAACGCCAAAGCGTCCGTAATCTCGAAGCGTTCGGAAGCACCGACGCGGATCATGTTCAGGCTGCCCTCGCGGGTGAAGCGGAATTCGCCGGGTGCGTCCGCACCGGCCGGCTTGCCGGCCTTGAAGCTGATGATGCGCGTGCCGCCATCGGGCCAGGTCACGGTCACGTCGGTCTTGTCGCCGGTGCGCACCACGCCTGCCTTGCAGCTGGTCATCGGCTGGCCGAGATAGCGCGCACAGGGGATGGCGTTGCCGGCACCGGGTACCGGTGTCCCCGGCGGCTGAAGCCGCGCAACGGTCTGTGCGTCGGCCGGGGGCGCCGCGTTGGCCGCGCCGAAATTCTGGACGGGACCCACTGCCGCGGGCGGCGATCCATCAACCTGTCCAGTCGTGGGGTTTCCACCGGCCAGGGCCAGGCGGTAAGCATCCTCGATCGCCACCCTGCCGATCGCGTCAGGGGAATTCAGCGGCGTTTCGGGAGCGGTCGCGCCGAGGCGCGTTGTCAGGTCGGGCAGCGGCTGAGGCGCAGGGTTCTCCGCACTGGCCGCCACCTGCGGTGTCACTTGCCGGGGATTGATAGGGTCGAGGTAGCGTGCGGGCGCCCATCCGCTCATCTTCGGGTCATCAATGTCTTCAACCTTGCACCATTTGTAGCCGCTGACGTCGCCGCAGCCGAGATTTTTCACGCTCGAACCACTCGGCAGCCGCGCCTCGATCTTGCCCATGGCCGACGCCGTGGCGCGCACGTTCAGGAGGTCATCCGGAGCGAGACCCGTCACAATCGAGACGATGGGCTCCGGCTCCTGGCCGTTGGCCGGCAACTCCGCCAGCATCAGCGGAGCGGCGATCACCGCAAGCAGCGTCGTCGGGAGTGTTACTGTGCGCCTAATCATCTGCCATGGGCGGTAGGTTCAATTGCCGAATGCGCGGCCAGGCACGAAAGCGCCATCGCACGCCAGCCGGTTTTTATAGGCGACGAGACGGCGCTGTGTAAGCCCGAAACGGTGCCGCGTGTTGAATCGCGACCAGGCCACTTCCGTGAACTAACAGCCGGCAAAATATTGCACATTTCATGTAAATATGCACTCTCTCAAGTAAGGTTGAGGAGGGCAAGATGGTCGACCTTGAAATATTTGCGCAGGTGGAAAACATAGTTCGCCAGCGTATCAAGAAAACGCGCGCCGAGATTGAGGCTTCACTTGGTCACATCGCCAACGGCAATCCGCTGGCCGCCGAACAGACCCTCTCCAGGCGGCTCGACAGGTTGCAGGTAAAGGCATCGCTCAGCCGCACCGAAGCGGAGATGATATCGGCAGCGATCGACATGAGGTCTGCCGGGGAAAGGAAGGCCGCCGCCAAGCAGCCGGGGCCGGAGGCAATTCTCGGCCCAACGCTCGATTTCATCGGGGTCGCATTCCTCGAGCGTGGGCGCCGTGCTGCCGATGCGGTTGGCCGCGTTGCCTTTCTCAACGGCAATCCACAAGGATCGGGTTTTCTGGTCGGGCCAAGGCTGTTCCTCACAAACAACCATGTGATTTCGTCGCCGGCGGATTCCCGGCGCTTCCAGGTCCAGTTCGATTATGAGCAGGACGGTGCAAATGCCGTGCGTACGCCGACGACGTTCCTGTTCGATCCTGAATCCTGTTTCGTGAGCGATAGCATAGAGGGTCTGGACTATACGCTGATCGGGGTTGGCGAGCGGCGTTCCGGTCCAAAGGAACTGGGGGAGTTCGGTTTTATCTCGCTGTCGGATGCGCGCGACAAGCATATGCTCGGCGAAATCGCCAACATCGTCCAGCATCCCGATGGCCGCTTCAAGGAACTGGTGTTGCGTGAAAACCGGCTGGTGGCCCGCGACGAAACGGTACAAGTCCTGCACTATGTCGCCGACACCGAACAGGGTTCTTCCGGATCCCCGGTCTTCAACAATGAATGGGAACCTATCGCCCTGCACCATTGGGCCGGCCCGTTCCACGAGGTGACGGGCATAGGTGGCTATGCGCTTGCCCGCGAGATCAACGAAGGCATACGGATCAGCGCCATCGTTGACCATCTGGGTGCTAGAAAGTCCAAGCTGCCGGGCTCCTCGGCATCGGCGGTTTCGCAAGCCATGGCGATTTGGGCCGGCATGCCGCGCATGATGGACGAGACAGTTCGGCTGAACGCCGATATTCGCGAAGATGTGCCGGACAAGCCGGTGCAGCGGCCGGAACCGGATCGCAATCCGCCGGCGACGAGACACAATGCCGATGGCTCGGTCACCTGGACTTTTCCCGTCGAGATAAATGTCCGGGCGCCGCTGATCGACGGAGGCGATGCGAGACGAAACGACGGCAAAGGCCCGGCAAGCGAACCCGGGAAGGTGGCCATCGCCGAGGCCGCGGGTTGGAAAACAGAGGATTTCGATGATCGTGGAGGGTATGAGCCCGGCTTCATACCGGGCTTTGTCCTGGCAATGCCGACGGTCGCCAATTCACCCTACCGGTTGGCCAAAAACCTTCTTGCCAAACCGGGAGAGGACCCACACGAATTGCGCTACCATCATTTTTCGATCTTGATGAACGCCGATCGCAGGCTTGCCTTCGTCACCGCCTGCAATATCGATGGATCCCGCACCAAGGCGGTCAATCGTGAGGACAAGACGGTCATCGACAACCCGTCGCTTCTCGAATTGGGGGTGGAGTCGATTTCCGGTTCGGAAGCCAGCGATGCTTTCCGGCCGGATCGGCGCATCGATCTTGGCGAGCAGATGAACCAGGAATTCTATTCGAGCCAGAATGTGCCTGGATTTCCCGTCGCAAAATCCAAGGAACGAATCGCTCGAATGTTCCAGAAGGGCCATATTACACTTCGCGGCGACCCCGCATGGGGCGTCGATCAGGAGGCGGTCGCGGCAGAACGCGACACGTTCGTTTATACCAATGCTGCGCCGCAAGTCGGCTTCTTCAATCAAGGAAGCTCGCTTAACCATCCCGGCTCCAAGGGGAAGTTGAGATGGCGCGCGGTAGAAACCTATGTGCTGCGCAACGCCTATACGACGCGAGGCCGTGTCACGGTGTTTGCCGGGCCAGTGTTCGGCGAGGACGATCCTCCCTACCGCTTCGACAGCCATGTCCCCCTGAAGTTCTGGAAGATCGCGCTGTGGTCCGATCAAGCTGGCCTGCGCGCCATCGCGCTGCTGGCGGACCAGAAGCCGGTTTTGGAAGTGATGCCCGAAGCGTTCGGCGAGCGTGCCGAGGCATTCGATGACCCGCTTGAAATTGCCAGGGTATCGGAGTTCCTTTCGACGGTGGCCGAGATTGAAGAGCTGACCGGCCTGAACTTTGGCCAGCAGGTGCGCGACGCCGACATTCGGGCCGGTTCCGAATCCGCCCCAGCACAGAGTTTCAACCCAACGCAACTGGCGCCCAAGACGTCACGGCCAAAGGCTTCGACGTCCAAGACTTCGACGTCCAAGACTTCGACGTCCAAGACTTCGGCGTCCAAGACTTCGGCGGCCAGCGCCCGACGTCCTGCCAAGCGATCGAAGCCATCGGCGTCTGACGACTGAAGCTTGGACCGGTCGCGACTTCTGCCGCTCGAAGGCGGTCAACCGTTCAGCTAGGCATGAGCAAGCTCAGCCTGGGATGAGCAGGCTCAGCCCGGGATGAGCAAGCTCAGCCCGGCATGAAGCCGGTGCGCAGCGCGTGAGCCCATTCGGGCCGTCCCGCCTGCTCGGCCTGGCGCGCCGCCGCCTCGTGGTCATAATCGACGGCGATGGCTTCGAAACGATCGGGATGCAAGTCGACGATGCCGTAGCGGGCGTGCGGCGAACCCTGTTCGGAGACATGCGCCGGCGGGGTTGAATCGTCATAGGCGGGGCAGCCGATGCTGCCCGGGTTGAAGATGACCGGACCGCCGGGAATGCGGACCAGCTCGCTGCGATGGCTGTGGCCGCAAAGCATGATGCGGCAGGCGGGATCGATCGCGCCGAGGCGCCGCTCGATTGCGACCAGCGGCGCGCGCACCAGCCGGCTGTCGACGATCGCGTCAGTCAGGTATTTTTCGTCGTGGTCGGGCCGGGCATGGAAGGCGAGTATGCCGGGCGCCACCTCCAGCGTGAGGGGCAGCGCGAACAGCGCCTCGCGCTGGCCTGCGGTCAGCCGTTCCTGCGCGTAGCGGTCGGACGGCCACATGGTCTCGTCGGCGGTGTCGCGGGCAACGCGGCGGTCGTGATTGCCGCGCACCGTCGGCAGGTCGAGCGTCTCGAGCCGCTCCATGGTCTCGCGCGGCCAGAGCGGGCCGGAAACGCAATCGCCGAGATTGACGATGAGGTCGGCGCCGCCGCGCTGCCGCAGATCATCGAGCACGGCGTCGAGCGCCAGGACATTGCCGTGGATGTCGGCGAGGACGGCAATGCGCATGGCAGGCTCCGTTAATTGGAATGGCTGGAGGGCGGGTGAAGCTACTTTGCTCGTCTCGCGAAGCGGGCGAGAGCGGAACCTAGCTTTGGGTCGTTCAGGCGCGGACTTCGATCTCTTGGCCGCCGACCGCCGGCAACGATGCGTCGCCGGCCGCGGCAATAACACTGTCGAGCAGGCCCGGGAAGCGGCGGTCGAGATCGTCACGGCGCAGCGTGATCAGCCGGCTGGTTCCAACCGCCTCGGTGCGGGTGACGCCGGCCTCACGCAACTTGGCCAAATGGTAGCTCAGATTGGTCTTCGAGCAGAGATCGAGGAACCGGCTGCAATTCAGCGGCACGCCCTCTTTGCTGGCGAGATAGCGCACGATGGCCAGTCGCGTCGGGTCGCCGAGCACGGCAAGCACGTTCGGCAGGCTGATCTGGTCGGCGGTGGGATGGGGCAAGGTCATGCCCAGGAATTAAGCACATTCGGAGCCGATTTCAACGCATCTCCTCTCGTGGCCAATGGACACATAGTTTCGTCCCGTCGCCCGGTCCTGACACCGGGCTGTCAGGATGGTTCGGCTATTTTGCAGCGGCTTTATTGACATCATGCCCTGTTATGTCCAATTGTTCAATAACCTTTGAACTAAGGAAATTGCCATGGATAAGCGCCTAATCTGGCTTGCGCTCGGATCGTTCACGATTTCGACCGAAGGTTTCGTCATCTCCAGCCTTTTGCCCGACATTGCAAAGGATGCCGCCATCTCCGTTCCGCTCGCCGGCACGCTGATCACCGCGTTTGCGCTCGCCTATGCGATCGGCACGCCGATCCTGGCAACGCTGACCGGCGAATGGGACCGGCGCCGCGTCATCCTGTGGACGCTGGTGTTCTTCGTGTTGGGCAACGTCGCCGCGGCGCTAAGCTCCTCCTTCGAATTGCTGTTGATCGCGCGCATCGTCATGGCGCTGTCGTCAGGCTTGTTCGCGGCGACCGCACAGGGAACGGCCGTTGCGCTTGTCGACGATCATCACCGCGCCCGAGCCATTGCCGTGGTCGTCGGCGGCACTACGGTTGCGGTCGCGGTCGGAGCACCGCTCGGCGCGCTCGTTGCGACGGTTGCCGGCTGGCGCGGCACCTTCTTTGCCATTGCCGGCCTTGGTGCGCTCGCCGGCGCGATCCTGTGGTACCGGCTGCCGCGCGGCATCGTCGGCACCAGGCTGCCGCTCCGGATGCGGCTGGCAGCGGCACTTCGCCCCGGCGTCATGCCTATCCTGGTGACGACCATCCTGGCGCTGATCGGCGCCTTCACCGTCTTTGCCTTTGTCGCGCCGCTCGCGATCGAAGGCGGCGGACTGAACCCGATCGCGCTTCCCGGAATGCTGCTCGCTTTCGGCGTTGGCGCGGTCATCGGCAATATCGGCGGCGGGCAGGCCGCCGACCGTTTCGGCGCGACGCGCACCGTCTGCTGGTCGCTGGCGCTGAGTGCCGCCATGCTGGTCACGTTTTCGCTGATCCCGATGTTCCTGCCGCGCGAGATCGCCGGGCCGGCGCTCATGGCCATGATGGTGCCGTGGGGCATCGTCGGCTGGGCGTTCCCGCCGGCGCAGGCCAGCCGTATCATCAAGCTGGCGCCCGATGCCGCGCCCATCGTGCTATCGCTGAACGCTTCGGCGCTCTATCTCGGCGTGGCACTGGGTGCCGTGGTCGGCGCCGCGGTGCTGCGCTATGGCGCACCGGCCGACCTCGGCGTGGTCGCGGCGGCATTCCCGATCATTGGTCTGGGCGTGGTACTGGCGGGCCATCTGGCGGCGCGCCCGGTGGCGATGCCGGCCGAGTAAGGCTGTCAGGGGAGCTTGGCTGCCGGCCGCCGATAATTCAACTCGCGGCCGGCGGTGCGTCAAAATCAAGCGCGGCGATTTCGTCCAGCGCCGAATTCTGGGAAGTTGCCGGAAGCGACCTCGCCGACGTTCCGCAAGAAATCGTCATGACCGCCGACGATCTGGTCGATGCAGCGCTGGTTGGCCTGGCAAAGGGTGAAGCATTCACGGCACCGGGTCTTGCCGATATTGCCGGGGGGTGCCTTTCTTCGCGTCCGCAAGGCTTCTTCGGCAGTCTTCTGGCGGGCAAGCCGGCGGCGCGTTACGCTGCCTGACATGGCTAAAGACTGACCTTACGCTGTCCGCCACATCGGAATGATCGAGGCGGCCAGCAGCAGGCCAAGGACGGCGTTGAGCATGCGCCACTGCCGCTCGGTTCGCAGCAACCGGGCGAGCAGCGTGCCCGCCACGCACCACGCCGCCAGCGAGAGGGCCGCCGCAAGGCCGAAGACCGTGCCGAGCAGCACGGCGAGCTGCAGCGGCCCGTTGGCGAGCGCGGCAAAGGATGCCGCCGCTCCCAGCCCCATGGCCCAGCCCTTTGGGTTCATCCATTGCAGGCCGGCGCCGCCCAAAAAGCTGTTCGGCTTTGCCATGGCCACGTCCAGATTGGGCGGACCGCTGCGGCCGATCTTGAGGGCAAGCCACGTCAGATAGAGGGTACCGGCCATTTTCATTGCCAGTTGCAGCGAAGGAGCGGCGGCCAGCAGACCGGCGAGCCCGGCAGCACCTGCCGCAGCCACCGTGGCCAGGCCGGCCGCACTCCCGGCCATCAGCGGGATAGAGCGGCGAAAGCCGAACTGCGCGCCGGACGCCGTCGACAAGGTCGCGGCCATGCCGGGCGTTGAGGTTGAGACCAGCGCGAACAGGACGAGGGGAAGGACAGGTTCAAACATGCTGCTTCCTTTGAAGCCTGCACGGTAGGCTGTTCGGCTCATCAGTAAATGCAATGTTTGCTATGACACGCATTAGCAAATATAATAGCCGGATGCTCCGCAACCTCGATACTGCCCTGGTCCGAACCTTCGTCACCGTTGCCGACAAGGCCAGCATGACGGCGGCGGCCAACGCGCTGCATTTGACGCAAGGTGCCGTCAGCCAGCAGATCAAGCGTTTGGAAGAGGTTCTCGGCTGCAGCCTGTTCGATCGCGATCGGCGCGGATTGCGATTGACCCGCTCCGGCGAGCGATTGTTCGGCAAGGGCAAGCGCCTGCTTTCCCTCAATGACGAGATCCTGGCGGAGATGGCGGGCGATGCGGTTGCCGGTCAGGTCCGGCTCGGGGTGCCGTACGACCTTGTCGGCACCTTGCTTGCGCCGGTGCTGAAGGCCTATGCCGAGGCCTATCCGCAGGTCGAGATCTCGCTTGTCTGTGCTTCGTCGCCAGAGTTGGCCGCAGCCTTGGCGACCGGCACGATAGAACTCGCGGTGATCGAGGAGCCGATCGGTCGGTCGGCCGGCGAATGCCTTGTTGTCGACCGGCTGGTCTGGGTCGGCGCCAAAGGCGGCGCCGCCCGCGGCAAGCGGCCCTTGCCGGTTTCGATGGTCGCCGAGACCTGTGCGTTCCGCCCGGTGGTGCTGGAGGCGCTTAACGAGCATGGGCTGGAATGGCGCACCGTATTCGAAAACGGCAGCATTGACGCGACGACGGCGACAGTGCGTTCGGACTTGGCCGTCACCACCTGGTTGGCGTCGACCGTGCCTGTCGACCTCGACATTTTGGCCAACGATCCGGAGCTGCCGTCATTGCCGAATTTTTCGATCAATCTGCATTTGCCGAAGCACGACGTCGCGCCGGCTGCACTGGCATTCGCGGGCCACCTCCGCGATGGGTTGGCAGGGCGACGAGAGGCGGCTTAAAAACAGCAAAAAGGACGGCCAGTGTTCAGCCGTCCTTGATCGCCCTGCGGCATCTACTTCCAGTTCTTGCGCCGCTCGATCTCGGCTTCGGACGGCTGCTCCGTGGCAAATGACCCGGTCTTGATCTCGCCGGAGCGTTCATAGCTCGCCATGATGACACCGGTGGTCGATGCCTGCGAACGGGTCAGCTTGAAGGCGGCGGGTATTGTGCCGCTGCCGAACAGTTTTTTGCCCTTGCCCAGCACCAGCGGGAAAATCAGCAGGCTGATCTCGTCGATCAGGTCATTGGCGAGCAAGGTCTGGATCAGCTCGCTCGATCCCTGAATGAGCAGGTCGGGGCCGTCCTCCTGCTTCATCCGGCGCAACGTCGCCACGACATCGCTGCCGAGCGGCTGGCTGTTTTGCCAGGACAGCGAATCCGGCCTGTGCGTCGCCACATATTTGGTGACGGCGTTGAAGCTGTCGGCGATCGGATCATTTTTCTGATAAGGCCAGTGGGCGGCAAAGATGTCGTAAGTCTTGCGGCCGAGAAGCAGCGCGAACGGTTTTGAAAACGTCTCGCCCATCGCGGCGCCCATCACATCGTCCCAGTAATGAAACGTCCAGCCGCCGAATTTGAAGCCGCCGACAGGGTCCTCTTGCGGGCCACCAGGCGCCTGCATGACGCCGTCGAGGCTGACGAATGTTGCGGCGATGATCTTCCTCATTGGAGCTCCCTTTCTCTGATCCGTGCCGTCATGGCCGGAGTTCGAGCCAAGGACGGGCGAACGGACATTTGTCCGACAGCGGCCGGCAAATTTCTAGGACCGGGGGCAGGTGACTGCCGACCTTATCGTCTCAGCTTGGAGCCGAGAACGCTCAGCCCAAGCCAACGACCGTATCGTAGAGCAGCTTGAAGTTGAGCACCAGGATGAGCGCGGCAACCACCCAGGCCAGCACGGCGACGGCGCGGGAAATGGCAAAATTGCCCATCTTGCGCTTGTCCGAGACGAACTGCACCAGCGGTACGACAGCGAAGGGGAGCTGCATCGACAGGATTACCTGGCTGAAGACCAGCAACTGACCGGTTCCCTTCTCGCCATAGAGCGCGGTGACCACCACCACCGGAATGATGGCGATGCCGCGCGTCAGCAGGCGGCGCGCCCATTGCGGGATGCGCAGCCGCAAGAACCCTTCCATCACGATCTGGCCGGCGAGCGTCGCCGTCACCGTCGAGTTCAGGCCGGAGGCGAGCAGCGCTACGGCAAACAGGATGGAAGCGATGCCGAGGCCAAGCAGCGGCGACAGAAGCTCGAAGGCCTGGCCGATCTCGGCAACGTCATGATGACCGGTGCCGTGGAACGCCACCGCCGACACGATCAGGATGGAAGCATTGACGAACAACGCCAGTATCAGCGCGATGGTCGAGTCGGTCGTCGCCCATTTGATGGCGTCGCGCTTGCCGCGATCGGTGCGCTCATAGGCGCGGGTCTGCACGATCGAGGAATGCAGATAGAGATTGTGCGGCATCACCGTGGCGCCGATGATGCCGATGGCGATGTAGAGCATGGCCGGATTGGTGACGATCTCGGACGACGGCACGAACATCGCATGCAGGATGGAGCCGACCGGCGGGGCGGCGGCAAAGATCTGGATGGCGAAGCAGCCGAAGATGATAATCAAAAGCGCTATGATGAAGGCCTCGAGGAAACGGAAGCCCTTGTTCATCAGCAGCAGCAGCAGGAAGGCATCAAGCGCGGTGATGATGGCGCCGCCTATCAGCGGAATGCCGAACAGCAGTTGCAAGGCGATCGCCGTGCCAATGACCTCGGCCAGGTCGCAGGCGATGATGGCCAGTTCGCAAGCGACCCAAAGCATGAAATTGACTGGTCGCGGATAATAGGCGCGGCACGCCTGCGCAAGGTCGCGGCCGGTGGCGATGCCGAGCCGGGCGGCGAGTGCCTGCAGCAGGATCGCCATCAGGTTCGACAACATGATGATGAAAAGCAGCGTGTAGCCGAATTGGGCCCCGCCGGCGAGGTCGGTCGCCCAATTGCCCGGATCCATATAGCCGACCGAAACCATGTAGCCCGGCCCCATGAAGGCGAACAGCCGGCGAAGCCAGATCCCCGAGTGCGGCACCGCGATCGTTGCGTTGACTTCGCGAAGGCTGGGCTGCTCGTCGTCCTCCGGGCGGGCAAATCGCCACATGGACCGGGGGGCTGAGGTGGCTTCGGCTTCCGACATGAAATGGCTTTCCACTGGAACGATCGATGTTGTCTCCTTATCTATGCCACGGCTGAACATTATGCAATATGCTATATTTCATTGTCTGAGCTTTTTCTTGTGGCCGCTTGGCGTGCGGCCTGAACGGCAGTGAACGCCGGTTGCGCCGGCCACCGAATGGAAATAAACGGCCAGAACCAATAGGGTTCCGTGTTATGACCGCAATGTCGATTCAAACTGCCGGGAGGAGCGCGTATTGGCGCTGAAGAAAAGACCGGTTCCTCGCGAAAAGCCGCTGCCTGACGCAGAAATCCACTCGGAAGGCTTCAGGCAGACGCGTGAAGCGCGCCGCAGCGCGCTGGTCGAGGATTATGTCGAGCTCATCGCCGACCTGATCGAGGATGGCAACGAGGCGCGCCAGGTCGATATCGCGGCACGGCTCGGCGTCGCTCAGCCGACGGTCGCGAAAATGCTGACGCGGCTGTGCGCCGACGGGCTGGTCTCCCGGAAGCCTTATCGTGGCGTGTTCCTGACCGATGCCGGCCGCAAGGTTGCGGAAGAGAGCCGCATTCGCCACCAGACGGTCGAGGCCTTCCTGCGCTCGCTCGGGGTCAGCGCCGAGACGGCGCGCATCGACGCCGAGGGCATCGAGCATCATGTCAGCGCCGAGACGCTCGAAGCCTTTCGCAAGGCAATAATCGCCGCCCGCTGAAAAGCACGGCCAGCGTATCTCTTCGCGCGACTCGCTTCCCACGAGCAGGGTGAACGGCACAGACCTTGCGATGTCTCGGCCAGAGCAGGCAAGCGTCAGCAAGCATTGCTTGTTCGCACGAAAAATACTGTGACTTGGCGTAACCGTTGAGATAATTGTTGTCGTGTCCGATCGAACCGGGACACGGCCCGATCGGCCGGAAAATTGCATCACGGGGGTTGCCATGCTCTGGAAGGGCCGTCGTCAGAGTGACAATGTCGAGGACGAGCGCGGCCAGAGCGGCGGGCTTGGCGGCGGGCCGGGGCAGTTTCGCATCCCGATCGGCGGTCGCGCGGGCGGCGGCGGCATGTCGGGCATTATCATCGTAGGGTTGATTTTCCTGGCAGGGTGGTATTTCGGCTTCGACCCGAGTCAGATCCTCGATAACAGCGGCTTGCAGCCCGGCGGCGGTCAGATCACCGACAATAGCGGTGCGCAAGGCGGCGGCACCGGTGCGCCCGCCTCCGACGAGATGAAGCAGTTCGTGTCGACTGTGCTGGCCGAGACCGAGGACACGTGGACCGGTATTTTTCAGTCCGAGGGCCTGACCTATCAAGATCCAAAACTGGTCCTGTTCAGCGGACGGATCGGCTCTGCTTGCGGCTCTGCCTCGTCAGCGGCCGGACCATTCTACTGTCCCAACGATCGCAAAGTCTATCTCGACACCACCTTCTTCCAGCAGCTCGATCAGCAGTTCGGTGCCTCGGGCGATTTCGCACAGGCCTATGTGATCGCGCATGAGGTCGGCCACCATGTGCAGAACCTCGTCGGCATCCTGCCCAAATTCAACCAGATGCGGCAGAGCATGGGCGAAGCGGACGCCAACCACATGTCGGTGCAGGTCGAGTTGCAGGCCGACTGCTTTGCCGGCATCTGGGCGCATTTCACCGGTCAGAAAGGCATCTTGGAACAGGGCGACATGGCAGAGGCACTGAACGCCGCCAAGCAGATCGGCGACGACACGCTGCAGAAGAAGATGCAGGGCTACGTCGTGCCGGAAAGCTTCAACCACGGCACGTCGCAGCAGCGGCAGACCTGGCTGGCGCGAGGCTTCCAGAACGGCAAGCTTTCGGACTGCGACACGTTCAACAACCCGATCTGAGCCGACGGTTTTCTCGTAATCCGAGAGACTGGATCGCAGTCAGGGGATGTCAGGATGAAAGCACTCTGCCCGTTCCCTCATTGTTCCCAGCGATGTGCTCGCCTATAAGATGTGTTCCCGTTAGCTTGGGCGGCCCGAGGAGATACCATCATGATAGACCCCAAAACCGCCAGGCGGGGCCTTGCGCTTGTTTTCACCACCCTCCTGCTCGACATCATTGGCTTCGGCATCATTATGCCGGTGCTGCCGGCCTATCTCAGGGAATTGACCGGCGTCGGCATCAGCGAGGCGGCTATCGAGGGCGGCTGGCTGTTCTTCGTCTATGCGGCGATGCAGTTCGTTTTCGCACCAGTGATGGGCGGGTTGAGCGACCGGTTCGGGCGGCGGCCTATCCTGCTTGCCTCGGTGCTGACGTTCGCTATCGACAATCTGATCTGCGCTATCGCCTGGTCCTATCCGATGCTGTTCATCGGCCGCGTGCTGGCCGGCATTTCCGGCGCCAGTTATTCCACGACATCGGCATTCATTGCCGATATCTCGACCGACGAAAATCGTGCGAAGAATTTCGGGCTGCTCGGCATTGCTTTCGGCGTCGGCTTCGTCATCGGGCCGGTTCTGGGCGGGTTGCTCGGCACGTTCGGGCCGCGTGTGCCGTTCTATTTCGCTGCCGGGCTTGCTTTCGCAAACTTTCTGATCGCGCTGTTTCTGTTGCCGGAAACACTTGATAACAAGCACCGTCGCCGCTTCGAGTGGAAACGCGCGAACCCGGTCGGCACGCTCGTCCAGATGCGCAACTACGAAGGTATCGGCTGGATCGGACTTGTCTTCTTTCTGATGACGCTGGGGCACATGATGTATCCTGCGGTCTGGTCGTTCGTCTCCAGTTATCGCTATGGCTGGAGCGAACAACAGATCGGCTTCTCGCTCGGCGCTTTCGGCCTGTGCGGGGCGATCGTCATGGCGACAGTCCTGCCGCGCGTGATCCCTAAGCTCGGCGAGTGGAAGACGGCGGTAATCGGTCTGGCATTTACCGCACTCAGCGCCTTCGGCTACGCCTTCGCGTCACAAGGCTGGATGATCTATGCAGTGATCGTCGTCGGATGTCTCGAGGCGTTGGCCGACCCGCCGCTCAGAAGCCTGGCGGCCGCCAAGGTGCCACCTTCCGCCCAGGGCGAACTCCAGGGCGCGATGACCTCGATCTTCTCGATCACCTCGATCATCACACCGCTGCTTTATACGGCGATCTTTTCCTGGTTCACGGGCCCGAACGCGCCCGTGGTTTTCGGCGGTGCCCCGTATCTGCTCGGCGCGATTTTCCTCACGCTGGCGCTCGTCGTCTTCGTCACCAGGGTGGCCAAGCCGACGCCGAAGGAAGTCAAACGCATGCACGCGCGGGAAGCCGTGACGGACGGGGCTTGATCGGCGCCGGGAGCCCGGCCGGCGCCGTCAGTCAAATCCGTTTTTACGCAATGCGCTAAAGACGCTCGGCCAGTGCCGGCTCGCCGCGCTTTTCGCGGATCAAGTTGACGAAGCGGCGAAACAGATAGTGCGAATCCTGCGGGCCGGGCGAGGCTTCGGGATGATGCTGGACCGAGAAGACCGGTCTGCCGGTGAGCGCAATGCCGCAATTCGAACCGTCGAACAGCGAGACATGGGTTTCCTCGACGCCGCTCGGCAATGAGTCGGCGTCGACGGCAAAGCCATGGTTCATCGAGACGATCTCGACCTTGCCGGTGGTGTGGTCCTTGACGGGATGATTGGCGCCGTGGTGGCCCTGATGCATTTTTGCGGTCTTGCCGCCCAGCGCCAGCGCCAGCATCTGGTGGCCGAGGCAGATGCCGAAAAGCGGGATTTCGGTCTTCAACAGATCCTGGATGACCGGAACGGCGTAGTCGCCGGTGGCTTCCGGATCGCCAGGGCCGTTGGATAGAAAAATGCCGTCGGGCCGCATCGCCAGGATCTCCTCGGCGCCGGTTTTTGCCGGCACCACGGTGACCTTGGCGCCGAGACCGGCCAGCAGGCGCAATATGTTGCGTTTGACGCCGTAGTCGACGGCAACGACGTGCATCGACGGATCAGCCTGTTCGCCAAAGCCCTCGTTCCAGACCCAGGGCGTCTCGCGCCAGACTGATGACTGGCCGGAGGTCACCTCCTTGGCGAGATCAAGCCCGATAAGCCCTGACCATGCGGCGGCGCGGCGCTTGAGGTCATCGACGTCGAAGATACCGTCGGGCGCGTGCGCGATGACGGCATTGGGCATGCCCTTTTCGCGGATCAGCGCGGTCAGCGCCCGCGTGTCGATGCCCGAAAGTGCGACGATGCCGCGCTTCTTCAGCCACTGGTCGAGACCGGTTCCGGCCCGGTAATTCGACGGGTTGGTGACATCGGCCTTGAACACGGCGCCGACGGCGCCGGCGCGGGCCAGCGGGTTGAGGTCCTCGATGTCTTCGTCATTGGTGCCGATATTGCCGATATGCGGAAAGGTGAAAGTGACGATCTGGCCGGCATAGGATGGGTCGGTGAGTATCTCCTGGTAGCCGGTCAGCGCGGTGTTGAAGCAGACCTCGGCGACGGCGGAGCCGGTGGCGCCCAGACCGCGGCCCTCTATGACAGTGCCGTCGGCCAGCACCAGCAGGGCTGTCGGCCTCTCGCTGGCCCAAGGGGGGGTCGACGCGGCTGTCATCGTTGCCATGGCGGCACTCCTAAAGGTTGCGCCCTCAGTCGGCGCAACAAAAGGCGCGAAGCGGCGATCTCACAGCCTCGGCGCGCTAAGTTTTCACTTGTGCCTGTCGTTGCCCAAAACCGCTACGCATTTTTGGGCGACGTGCACTAGAATTCAATTCATGCAAGGCCCAGTACATAGGGGAAGGCGCCAAGGCGGTCAATGATGCCGCGCCGTGCGAGCCTAGATTTATTTCGTCGAATAATATCAGCGGTTTGCCGGACGCTATCGAGTTTGCCTTGAGCTATCGGCACGACTATTGTCCGCCGCATTCGAAGGAGAAAGCACCATGCGAGGCAAAGTCGCCGAATCCCTGAAGAGCGCGATGAAGTCGCAGGACAAGCGGCGGCTGCCGACATTGCGGCTGATCCAGGCGGCCATCCATGATCGCGACATCGCCAATCGCGGCGCCGGCAAGGAGCCGGCGAGCGATGACGAGATCCTGCAGATCCTGGCCAAGATGGTGAAGCAGCGCGAGGAATCGGCCAAGGCGTTCGATGACGGCAAGCGGCCGGAGCTTGCAGCGCAGGAGCGCGACGAGATGGCCATCATCCGCGACTTCCTGCCGACGCAACTGGGTCAGGCCGAGACGGAAAGCGCCGTCCGTTCCGCCATCGCCGAGACCGGTGCCAGCGGCGTCAAGGATATGGGCAAGGTGATGGCGGCGCTCAAGGAAAAATACGCCGGCCAGATGGATTTCTCCAAGGCGAGCGGCATCGTCAAGAGCCTGCTGCAGTAAGCCGCCGAAGGCCCTTGCCGTCGCGCCCGCAATCCGGCAGCCAAAAGCCCGCGCCCGTGATCGAACTCGTCAAACCGGCGTTTGAACACCTGCCGTCCTACAAGGCGGCCCTCGAGCGCGGCTGGTCGCCGGACAATGTGCGGCTGCTCGACGCGACGCGCGAGCAGCTTGCGGCTATCGAAAAGGATCCAGCGACTTTCCTTGGCGATCTCGACGATTCCGATGGCAAGGGACCGCCGATCACCTTGCCCGACGGTTCGACGGTGCCGCGGCTGCCCGGATTCCGGCGCTGGATCTGGGACGGGGAAGTCGCAGGCTCAATCGGCCTGCGCTGGCAGCACGGCACCGCGTCGCTGCCGTCGCATGTGCTCGGCCACATCGGCTATGCGGTGGTGCCGTGGAAACGGGGACGCGGCTATGCGACCGAGGCGCTGCGGCTGATGCTGGTGGAGGCGAGGGCGGTTGGCCTGCCCTTCGTCGAAATCACCTGCAAGCCTCACAATGTGCCCTCGCAGAAGGTCGTTCTGGCCAATGGCGGCCGGCTCGTCGGGCGTTTCTTCGAGGACGCCGCCTATGGCGGCGCGGAAAGCCTGCGCTACCGGATCGATCTGTAGCCCTATTCGGCGGCAGCCGGCAGCGGCGGCGCAGCCCGGCTGCGCCATTCCCAGACATGCGAGGCAAGCGCAACCGCGACGGCGACCAGCATGGCGATCGCGCCAACCACCGGCAGGCTGCGATAGCCATAGCCGGCATTGAGCATCGCCGCGCCGAGCGATGCGGCGAGCGCGATGCCGACATTGAAGCCCGACGGGATGAGCGACGAGGCAAGGTTGGAGGCGTCCGCGGTCCAGGTCAGGATGCGGGTCTGGATCGGAGTGCCGATGGCAAAGTTGAGGCCGCCCCAGACGAAGATCGCTATCACCATCGGCAGCGGGTAAGGGCCGACAGCGTAGATCAAGGCGAGCATTGCCGCCTGTAGGAAAAGCATGGCGATAAGCGACGGCATCAGCTTCCAGTCGGCGAGCCGCCCGCCGACAAAGACGCCGATCGTTGCGCCGACCCCGTTGAGCAAGAGCACCCAAGGTATCCATTTCTCGTCGAGGCCGGTGACCTCAAGCAGCGTCGGCGTGATGTAGGTGAACAGGCCGAACTGGCCGATCATCAGCATCAGCATAATAATGAGCGAGGTCCAGACCTGCTGGCGTGCGAGCACACGGACCTCGCTTCCAAGGCTCGCCGACGGGCTCGACGATCCCGTCTTGCGCGGCAGCAGGGCGCCGACTGCCGTGAAGGCCACCACACCGAGCGCGCACATCACCCAGAATGTCGCACGCCATCCCCAGATGTTGCCGATTGCCGTGCCGGCCGGAACGCCGATTACGTTCGATACGGTGAGGCCGGACAGGATCAGCGCCACCGCCATGCCGCGCTGGTCTTCGCGCACGAGGCCGACGGCCACCACCATGGCAACGCCGAAATAGGCGCCATGCGCGACGGCCACCGCTATCCGCAACAGCAGCATCGAGGCGAAGTCGGGCGCCAGCGCACAGGCGGCCTGGCCGATGGTGAAGGCTGCAGTCAGTCCAAGCAGCAGGGCCTTGCGGGAGAAGCTTTTGGTGGCGAGCGCCAGCAGCGGGCCGCCGACTGCAATGCCGCCGGCATAGCCGGAAACGAGATAGCCGGCGGTCGGGATCGCAACACCAAGGCCCTCCGCCACCTGCGGCAGCACGCCGGCGATGACGAATTCGGTAGTGCCGAAGGCGAAGGCGGCAATGAACAGGGCAATGAGGGGGAGCATGGCGGAAAGGCGATCCTCAGATAAGGTCGCCTCAAACCACGGATGAGGGCAGCGGGCAATCCAGAAATTGTCGACGCCGCTTTAGCTTTTCTTGATCGCCGGTCAGGCGTCCGCGCGGAGGCAAGAGCTAGGCGGCTGCCTTCCTCCCGTAAGGAATTTTCAGCCACGCACGTTCGTGAAGGTAGTAGAGCAGCGACTTGGTGACGACCTCGGTCAGGCCGATGGCAGCGGCGAGCTTGATGCTTCCGGTCACGACGAGCGAAATGATCATCGTATCGATGGTGCCGGTGATGCGCCAGGAAAGCGCTTTGGCGAAGCTGCGAGAATGGGTGTCCATCGACTTTCCTTCCGGTAGATGCGGCGATCTTTAGCCGACAGACAGGAGGTGGCGCAAAGATAATTTCTGCGCATTGGCCCACAGCAATTTTCATAGGCGATGTTCTGAAGCTTCCCGGCCTGTGGATGCAATCTATCCGGCCTTCAGCCGCGAACCGGTGAGCAGGCCGCGCTCTTCAAGAACGGGATAGGCCATCGAGGCGAGCAGCGAGTTGATCTGCTTGAGGTCGCGAATGGTGTCGAGATGGATCGAACTGGTCTCGACGCTCTTGGGGGTGCCGTCGCGCAGCCGCACGAAATGGCTCTGGCTGGTTTCCTTCTCGCGGTCGCGCAGCCGGTCCTTTTCCAGCACCAACTGGCGAGCGGTCTCCGGATCGCGGGACACCAGCACGTTGAAGGCAAGCCTGGCATTGGCAAGCACCAAGGCATGGAAGGCGCAAAGCTCACGCCAGCCTTCCGGCGTGAACTCCAGCCCACGCTCGAATTTCTTCTTCACGTGGACCAGCATGTTGCGCACGATGATGTCGCCGACCTGCTCCAGCTTGACGCAGGCGCCGATCAGTTCCTGGCAACGCAGCGCCTCGTCCTCGCTCAGCGGGTTCTTGGTGACCCTGGCCAGATAGAGCTTGATCGCAGCGTGCTTCCTGTCGACACGGTCGTCGAGTGCGGCCAGCGCGCCGATCTTGTCGGCATCGGCGCTCTCATAGAGCTCGATGATCCGTTTCAGCATGATCTCGACCGTTTCGCAGACCCGCACCACCTCGCGGGTGGCGTTGGCCAATGCCTGGCTCGGCACGTCGAGCGCACTTTCGTTGAGCGCCGAAAGCTCGACGACGTCGAGCGCGTTGGCGGCCTGGGGCTTGGTGCCCAACGCCACGATCCTTTCCGAGGCGCGATAGACCAGGCTCGCCAGCGGTAGGCCGGCGATCAGGATCAGGATGTTGAAGACAATGTGGGCATTGACGATCTGCTCGGGCACCGTGTTGCCCAAGAAGGCGACCGGCGGTTTGAACGTCAGGAACAGGATCAGCATGATCAGCGAACCCATGCCGCGCATCAGGAGATTGCCGATCGGCACGATACGAACGCCGGGTTCTGCGTTGCGGGTTAGAAGCGGCGCGATGATCGAAGAGCCGAGATTGACACCCAGCACCAGCACAATACCGAGTTCGGGCGGGATGAAGCCGCGGCCGGCCAGCGTCACCATCAGCAGCACCGCGGCGATCGAGGAATGGAACAGCCAGGTGATCACCGCCGCCAGAAGATAGGCGGTGACCGGATCGCCGGAGAAGTAATCGACGATGAGCGGCATCAGCGTGCTCTGGCGCAGCGGCTCCGACGCCTGGCCGATCATCTCCAGCGACAGAAGCAGCAGGCCGATGCCGACCAGGATGCGGCCGAACTGGCGCCAGTCGCGCCGCTCGGTGGCCATGAACATGACGGTGCCGGCGACCAGGCAGATCGGCACCAGCAGCGACAGATCGAAGGTGAGCAGCTTGACCACGAGTGCCGAGCCGATCTCGGCGCCGCGCACCGCAAGCTGGCCCGACATGCCGCTGACAATACCGGAGCCGGCGAACGAGCCGACCAGCAAGGTGACGGCGGTCGAGCTTTGCAGCGCGACAGCCAGGCCGCAGCCGGCCAGAACCGCCATGAACGGATTGCGCATTGTGGCGCGCAGTTTGTGGCGCAGCACATCGCCATAGGCGCGCTCGACGCCGGTCTTCACCAGACGGGTGGCAAACAGCATCAGTGCGACCGCACCGGCCAGGTGCAGCAAGACGACCGAGCCACTCATGCCAGGCCCCGCAACGCGACAGGTGCCAGCGACGCGGGCGCGGTGAAGTCAAAGAGGCAAAAGTGGGCGCGAATCGTGGACATTGCAGAGGTTGATATTACTCCGATTTATTTTAGCCGAATAATAAATTTTGCCCGGTTCGGACGCGTGTTGCCACGCGACGGGGCGTGTCGGAAATGGATGGCTGACAAAATGGTTGCATAGCCTGCGGAGTTGCGGCGGGTCATGCGTCCATTCTCGGACGCCCGCTTTAAAGGTAGCGCTGAATTAGTCGTTATAAAGGTAAGAAATCATTACGAAAACGTAATCTCGGTGTTCAGTTTCGGTTCATCCTTCCGGCTCTATTCCGTAGGCATCGACAACCAAGGAGTACCCGCCATGAAACGCATCGTTCTTTCCGCCATTGCCTTCTCGATGCTGGCTGCAACCACCTGGCAGGGCCAGGCCGCACCTCTGAACACACCAAACGCGCCGCAGTCGAACTACAGCCAGGTCGACTGGCAGAAGCCTGGCAGGCATGTCGACGTGAACAAGCATGTCGACGTGAACAAGCGCGTCCTAGTGAAGAAGAAGATCGTTGTGAAGCGCAGCCATTGGCGCAACGGCCAGAGATATTCCAGCTGGAAGCGTCACCAGCCGATCCGCGACTATCGCCACTATGGCCTGCGCCGTCCGGGTCCCGGGCAGGAATGGATCCGGGTTGGCAATGACTATCTGCTGGTCAGCGTTCTTTCCGGCTTGATCTTCGGCGCCATCGCCACGCAGTGACCGCGGAACGTCTGACCGGCACGGCGCTGGTCAATGAAAGAGAGGCGGCCCGCCAAGGCCGCCTTTTTTCATTGGTCCATCTTGATCCTAATTCAGCGCGGCCGAAAGTTTCACGGTTCCGCTGAAATACTTCGCCGAATCGGAGCCGATGCCGCCATAGCTGGTGGAGAGGCCGAGACGCATGCCGCCCGGCATGCGGGTATCGACGCCGGCTCCGACGCGGCCATGGAAATTGTCGGCGCCGCTTTCGGTCGCTGTGTCGCTTATGTCGAAGACGCCGTCGAGCCGCAGGTTAAAGTCGAAGGTAACGTCGTCATCCGTGACATGGCGATAGGAAACGCCGGGGCCGAAGGCGATCTGGCCGAGGCCGGCGGTGACGGAGGGAATGGGGACGTTCAGGCCGTCGACATAGGCTCCCGATTTTTCCTCGAAATAGGAGAAGCGCGCCCGCGGCGAGAAGGTCCAGGCGTCATATTGCCATTCCCCTTGCAGCGTGGCGCTGACCAGCCAACGGCTGGCGTCGAAGCCGTCGGTGTAGGTATCCATGGGGCTGACGCTGTTCGAGGATGTTCCAGCTCCGGCGAGCAAATCGAAATACAGATTGTCCGTCAGCCGAGCGGTCAAATAAGGCCCGGCGATCCAGCCGGTGCCCTCGGCGGTTCCGCCGCCGCTGCCGGTGAAGCCGTCGGTACGATCGATCTGGACGAAGGCGCCAACAAGCAGATTGCGGCTGACCAGATAGTCGGCGCCGAAGGTTGCGAGGGCGAATTTGCCGTCTTGGTCATTGATGTCGAAGCGGCTGTAAGTGCCTTCGAACCAGATGTCGAACAGGCTGTTGGCATCTTCCCCGCCAAGCCGCCGCATGGAGGCAAGGCTTGCGCTGACATTGACCGAGTTGGTGTCGGCCATGCCGGGCAGGTACGCGAGCAGGGTGGCCACTGGGCTGCCGCCGCCGGCGACGCCGTCGAGCCGGTCGATGCGGCGCTGGATGTCGGGCTGGTTCTCCAGGATGAGGCTGGCGCGTGTCTCCATGAATTCCTTGATGAGCGCCGTGGTATTTTCGCGTGAATTGGTGCTGGCGAACGTGCAGACGACGCTTTCGCCGGGCGCCATGTTGATCACAGCCGTGCGGTTCGCCACATTGCCGACGGAATCGCCATCGTTGCAACTGATCGAGGTCAAGGCGAAGCCGGCGGCGGTCATGTCGGCGGCGGTGATGCTGTAGGAGCCGGTCGGCAGCGAAACGGCCGGTCCGTCGCCGGAGCCGCTGCTGGTGGCGATGGTGAAGTTGAGGCCGGGCGCCGGCGAGGAGAAGCCGAAGGAGCCGTCGCCGCTGTCGGTGGTCTGGCGGATGGTGATGGAGCCCAGGGCGTGGACTTCCTGGGCGAGCGCGCTGGAGGTGCTTGTCGCGTTGTTCGCGTCGCCATTGTAGGTCGCGACGACCTGACGGGTGCCGACCGGGAGGGCGGACGTCGTCAGGGCGGCGGTACCGCCGGCGAGCGCGACCGTAGCGGCGGGCGAGCCGTCGACACTGAAGGTGACCGTTCCGGCCGGCGGCGGGTTGCCGGGAGCCGAAACCGTTGCCGTGAAAGTGACCTGATCGCCCTGATTGGAAGGATTGAGGCTGGAAACGACCAAGGTGGTGGTGCCAAGCTTGTCGATGGTCACCGAATAGGCCTTGGAACCGGATTTCCCATTCTGATCGGTTGCAACTGCGGTGAAGTCGAATGTGCCGGTATTGGTCGGGGTACCGGAGAGCAGACCGGTCGCGTCGAAGCTGATGCCCGACGGGAGGGTTCCGGACGTCAGCGCGAAAGTATAAGGCACCGCGCCGCCGCTGGCCGCAAGCTGTTGCGAATAGGCCCGGTTGTATACGGGGTTTGGCAAGGATGCCGGCGTCAGCTCGACGGTCGGCTCGGCAATGATCAGCGTGTAGGATTTCGAACCGATGAAACCGTTTGCGTCGGTTGCCGCCACGACCAGGTTGAACGTGCCGGTATTAGTCGGGATTCCGGAGAGCAGACCGGCCGCGTCGAAGCTGATGCCCGACGGGAGGGTTCCGGACGTCAGCGCGAAAGTGTAGGGCGTCATACCGCCGCTGGCCGTCAGCTGCTGCGAATAGGCCTGGTTGTAGACCGGACTGGGCAATGACGGCGGCGAGACCGTGATCACGGGCGGTGTAAAGGTGACCGTGTTGTCGGTGCTGGTCGAGGCTTCGTTCGCATCGACGGCGGCATTGGTTGCCACGCCGGCCGGTATTGTGGCCACGACGGACCCTGAACCCGTCATGCTGCTGACCGCGACGCTGAAAGTGCTGCCGGAGCCGGTGACGACAGCGATGGTGGCGCCGGCGGTGCCGGAAAGCACAACGTCGCTGCCGCTGAAGCCGGTCACCGGCTCGCTGAAGACCACGTCGAAGAGGATTGGCGACGAACCGGTCGGATCGCTCTGGCCGGCAGCCTGGTTGATGGTCACTGTCAGCGGCGGTGGCGGCAGATTGTAGGTGACGGTATTGTCGGTGCTGGTCGAGGGCTCGTTCGGATCGACGGCGGCGTTGGTCGCCACGCCGGCCGGTATTGTGGCCACGACGGACCCCGAACCCGTCATGCCGCTGACCACAACGCTGTAGGAGCTGCCGGAGCCGGTAACGGACGCGGTGGTGGCGCCGGCGGTGCCGGAAAGATCGACGTCGCTGCCATTGAAGCCGGTCACCGGCTCGCTGAAGACCACGTCGAACCGAATTGGTGAGGAACCGGTCGGATCGCTCTGGCCGGCAGCCTGGTTGATGGTCACTGTCAGCGGCGGTGGCGGCGGCAGATTGTAGGTGACGGTATTGTCGGTGCTGGTCGAGGGCTCGTTCGGATCAACGCTGGCGTTGGTTGCCACGCCGGCCGGTATTGTGGCCACGACGGAACCTGAACCCGTCATGCCGCTGACCAAAACGCTGTAGGAGCTGCCGGAGCCGGTAACGGACGCGGTGGTGGCGCCGGCGGTGCCGGAAAGATCGACGTCGCTGCCATTGAAGCCGGTCACCGGCTCGCTGAAGACCACGTCGAACCGAATTGGTGACGAACCCGCCGGATCGCTCTGGCCCGCTGCCTGGTTGATGGTCACCGTCGGCAGCGCGAACGCCGCGGTCGGCACGAGCACGAGCACGAGAATGGCGGCGAGGGCGCGCCTCAGCGTTGCGAACAAAAGCAGAAAAATCGACGACAACAGAAAGGAAAGTGCGGACAACGGCAAACGCCGCAGCCGCATGGTGACATGCGCATCCAGAGCTACGGTCACCCCGTCCCCCAAAATCCCCCGACCGGCGGGCCTGCTCTCTACGGGCGCTGAATTCCGGACGAGTCGCCTTTGCTTATGATCATCTAGATTGGCGAGTTCATGCAAAGTCAATCTTGAAGCCACGGGTCAGGTAAGCTTGAGACTATTCCCGCCGCGGTGTGGCAGCCACGCAACGTCAGGCGCCTGGACCCCTTGGCCCTGTGAAAACCGGGTATGGTTCCGCATTAGGAGTCGTCGGGCTTCGCCGGCGTGATTATATGGAGGCCAAACGAGCTGTCCCCCATGCGCTTTCCGCCTGCTTTCCTCGACGAGATCCGCGACCGCGTGCCGATTTCTTCGGTGATCGGCCAGCGCGTCGCGTGGGACAGGAAGAAGACTAACGCGCCGCGCGGCGACTATTGGGCGTGCTGTCCCTTCCATGGCGAGAAGAGCCCGTCCTTCCACTGCGAGGACAAGAAGGGCCGCTACCATTGCTTCGGCTGCTCGGTTTCGGGCGACCATTTCAAGTTCCTGACCGAACTTGACGGGATGAGCTTTCCTGAAGCGGTCGAGAAGATCGCCGACATGGCCGGCGTGCCGATGCCGGTTCGCGATGCCCAGGAGGAGCGGCGCGAAAAGGAACGCGCCAGCCTGACTGACGTCATGGAGATGGCGACGGCGTTCTTCCAGGAACGGCTGCAGGGACCGGAAGGGGCAAAGGCCCGCGCCTATCTGCGCGACCGGGGGCTGACACCGGCGACGCAGCAGTCTTTCCGCCTCGGCTATGCCCCCGACAGCCGCAATGCGCTGAAGGAGCATCTTGCCGCCAAGGGTGTCCCCAAGGCCGACATCGAGGCGTGCGGGCTGGTGCGCCATGGCGACGACGTCCCGGTTTCCTACGATTGGTTCCGCGACCGCATCATGTTCCCGATCCCGGATTCCAGGGGCAAGATCATCGCCTTCGGCGGGCGGGCACTGGCGCCGGATGCGCCGGCCAAATACATGAACTCGCCCGATACGGAGCTCTTCCACAAAGGCAACGTGCTCTACAATTTCGCCCGTGCGCGCCAAGCGCTCGGAAAGGGGGCGCTGGCCAAGGGCGGCACGGTCATTGCCGTAGAGGGCTACATGGATGTGATCGCGCTGGCGCAGGCCGGCTTCGAAAACGTGGTGGCGCCGCTCGGCACCGCGTTGACTGAAAACCAGCTCGAACTTCTATGGCGCATGGCTGGCGAGCCGGTGCTGTGCTTCGACGGCGACCAGGCCGGGT
This sequence comes from Mesorhizobium sp. M1006, assembly GCF_040318825.1. Lineage (NCBI taxonomy): Bacteria > Pseudomonadati > Pseudomonadota > Alphaproteobacteria > Hyphomicrobiales > Phyllobacteriaceae > Mesorhizobium > Mesorhizobium sp. M1006. Next base: position 19,134 of record NZ_JAMYMZ010000030.1, on the reverse strand, counting down.
TGAAGGCAGCGTGGCGCGCCGCCGACATGGCGCTGCCGGCGGTCCAGGCAGGCCGCTCCGTGCGATTCGCCCTGCTGCCGGAGGGCAAGGATCCCGACGATCTGGTCAAGGGTGACGGGCCGGATGCGTTCCGCGCCGTGCTTTCCGAGGCACGGCCGCTGGCCGACCTCTTGTGGATGCGCGAGACCGCCGGCGGCATCTTCGACACGCCGGAACGGCGGGCGGAGCTCGAAAAGACGCTACGCGAACTGACCAGCCGCATCCGCGACGAGAGCCTTCGTTATCACTACCAACAGGAAATGCGCGAGCGCGTGCAGAGCTTCTTCGGTGCCCAGCGCGGACGCCAGGGACGTCAGGACGGACGGCCCGGTGAGCGCTTCCCGGGCAGGGTCTCAGCACCCGGCGGACAGTTTGCACGTGGCGGCAATGCCGGTGGGCGCACCGCGATCACCGAAAGCCTCGGCCGCTCGGCGCTGGTCAAACGCGGCGGCGAGGGCATGTCGGTGCGCGAGGCGACGATCATTGCGGCCCTCGTCAACCATCCCGTGCTGATCGACGAGAATTTCGCCCATGTCGAGTTCCTCGATCTCGCCAATTCCGATCTGAAGCGGCTGCATGCGGCCATCCTCGACGCCATGGCGCACGATATGGCCAACAACCGCGAGGCTGTAATCGCGACGATCGAGCGGGCCGGCTGCGGTGAGATCTGGCAGCGCGCGGTGGCGCTGATCAAGCGTGCGCGGCAATGGCCGGCGCTGGAAACGGCAGCGCTCGACGATGCTCGCGATGCGTTCAGCCAAGCTCTCCACTTGCAGCGCAGCGCGCGCACCTTACATAAGGAGCTGAAGCAGGCGGAAGCAGCGCTCGCCAGCGATCCCACGGACGAAAATTACCGGCACCTGGTCGAAATCCAGGCGCAATTTCGTGATGTGCAGGCAACGGAAGCGCTGATCGAAGGGTTTGGCGTATCGTCGGGCAGAGCTGGGCGCGTTTAGATTGAAGCCTCCAGAAGACTGAAATGTAAGGACGTGCTTGCGCGTTGAATCAAGCGTGCGGTGCTCTAAGTCGGGTAATTGATTCGCTTTTTTCATGCGAATCATGCGAGAGGCGCTTGACCTTCCGGCAGAATGGCGGAATCAGGTCGATTCGAAACGTTAACCCGCCCCGGCATCGACGGGAATGCAGCGATGTAAGGTACTGATCACTGGACAGGCAGTCAGCTTGCCACAGATATCAGGGTTAATCTGGACTTAACGAGAGATGCAGTTACTGGCCCGGTAAAGCGCGTTCTGGAAAGAGCGCATCCAATTTGACCGGACCGGCAGCTTACGCGGCTTTGATACTCAGCCGCTTGGAGAAAATAAAGACTATGGCGACAAAAGAAAAGGAAGAAGTCGAGACCGAACGCGAGGCCGCGACCGATGGCCCTCTGCTCGACCTTTCCGACGATGCTGTCAAGAAGATGATCAAGGCCGCCAAGAAGCGCGGTTATGTCACCATGGACGAGCTGAATTCGGTGCTGCCCTCGGAGGAAGTGACCTCCGAGCAGATCGAGGACACGATGGCCATGCTTTCCGACATGGGCATCAACGTGGTCGAGGACGACGAGCAGGGCGAGGAGCCCGAAGCCGCCGACACCGCCGCTGACGCCGAGGAAGACGCCAACGAGCTGGCCGAGCAGACCGGCACCGCCGTCGCCGCCACCACGACCAAGAAAGAGCCGACCGACCGCACCGACGATCCGGTCCGCATGTATCTGCGCGAGATGGGCTCAGTCGAGCTTCTGTCGCGCGAGGGCGAAATCGCGATCGCCAAGCGCATCGAGGCCGGCCGCGAGACGATGATCGCGGGCCTGTGCGAAAGCCCGCTGACTTTCCAGGCCATCATCATCTGGCGTGACGAGCTCAACGAATCGAAGATCCTGCTGCGCGAGATCATCGACCTTGAAGCGACCTATGCCGGGCCGGAGGCCAAGCAGGCGCCGGTTGTCGAGCGTATCGAGGAAGCCAAGACCGAGGAAAAGTCGCGCCGTTCGCGCGAGGACGAGGACGACATCACCAATGTCGGCGGCGACACGCGTGGCCTGGTGGACGACGACGAGGAAGACGATGACGAGGCGAGCCTGTCGCTGGCGGCCATGGAAGCGGAACTGCGCCCGCAGGTGATGGAGACGCTCGACGTCATTGCCGACACCTACAAGAAACTGCGCAAGCTGCAGGACCAGCAGGTCGAGAACCGGCTGGCTGCCGCGGGCACGCTGTCGCCCAGCCAGGACCGCCGGCTGAAGGAATTGAAGGACCAGCTGATCAAGGCGGTGAAGTCGCTGTCCTTGAACACGGCGCGCATCGAGGCACTGGTCGAGCAGCTCTACGACATCAACAAGCGCCTGGTGCAGAACGAAGGCAAGCTGCTCAGGCTGGCCGAAAGCTATGGCGTGCGCCGCGAGGAATTCCTCAAGGAATATCAGGGCTCGGAGCTCGATCCCAACTGGACGCGCTCGATCGGCAATCTAACCTCGCGCGGCTGGAAGGAATTCACCAAGAACGAGAAGGACGCCATCCGCGACCTGCGCGCCGAGATCCAGAACCTCGCCACCGAGACGGCGATTTCGATCCAGGAATTTCGCAAGATCGTCAACCAGGTGCAGAAGGGCGAGCGCGAAGCCGCGATCGCCAAGAAGGAAATGGTCGAGGCCAATCTGCGCCTCGTCATCTCCATCGCCAAGAAATATACCAATCGCGGCCTGCAGTTCCTCGACCTGATCCAGGAAGGCAATATCGGCCTGATGAAGGCGGTCGACAAATTCGAATACCGCCGCGGCTACAAGTTCTCGACCTACGCGACGTGGTGGATCCGGCAGGCGATCACCCGTTCGATCGCCGACCAGGCGCGCACCATCCGCATTCCGGTGCACATGATCGAAACGATCAACAAGATCGTGCGCACCTCGCGCCAGATGCTGCATGAGATCGGCCGTGAGCCGACGCCGGAAGAACTGGCGGAAAAGCTCGCCATGCCGCTGGAAAAAGTGCGCAAGGTGCTGAAGATCGCCAAGGAGCCGATCTCGCTCGAAACGCCGGTCGGCGACGAGGAGGATTCGCATCTGGGCGACTTCATCGAGGACAAGATGGCGATTCTGCCGATCGACGCGGCGATCCAGGCCAATTTGCGCGAGACGACGACGCGCGTGCTGGCCTCGCTGACGCCGCGCGAAGAGCGCGTGCTCAGAATGCGCTTCGGCATCGGCATGAACACCGACCACACGCTTGAAGAGGTCGGCCAGCAGTTCTCGGTCACCCGCGAGCGCATCCGCCAGATCGAAGCCAAGGCGCTGCGCAAGCTCAAGCACCCGAGCCGGTCGCGCAAGCTCAGAAGCTTCCTCGACAGCTGAGGCCGGGTGACGGATAAGCAGTTTAAAGGGCGCCGGTGGCGCCCTTTTCCGTTTGGACACAGGCGATCACGATTGGACGCGCCGCTCTTGCGGGTCGCGCCCTACGAGAGGATAATTCCGCGACGGACGCATTCTCTGGGCGACAAACCCGGATGCCCGCCCCGGCAGTTGGACGCCGTGCTCCGTGGCACCGGAGGGAGGTGTGCCATGACAACTTACATCGTGCTGATCAACTGGACGGAGCAAGGCGCCAAAAACGTGCGCGAATCGCCGAAGCGGCTCGATGCCGCCAAGAAGCTGCTGGGAGACATGGGCGGGTCCTTTAAGGCATTTTATCTCACCATGGGGGATTGCGACATGGTGGCCGTGCTCGAAGCGCCCGATGATGCCGTCCTGGCTCGTTTCTCGTTAATGCTGGCGACGGCTGGCAACGTCAGGACTCGGACGCTCAAGGCTTTCCCGGAGGATGCCTATCGCGAGATCATCACCTCGCTCGGCTGAGCCGCGGCGCCTGAAGCGCGTCGCGCTGAACGGCCTTTGCGACGCGCTTTAGGCTCTTCTTTTTATGCATGTCGTTATCGTAAAACCGCTGCATACCCTTTGGGCGACCTGGATCAGCGAAGCCGGCCATTCCGCCGGTATCGTGTCACGTTGCGGCGCAACGGCATTTCTCGGATAATCCGTGCGTGTCCTCTGGTGCCGTTTCGAAACATGAGCAAGCCTCTGCTGACTGTCTGGTACAATACGCGCTGTCCGGTCTGCGATACCGGCATCCGCCGGCAGAAGCGGCGGCTGATCGGGGCGGTCAAGGCCGGGCGGATCGAATTTCGCGACATCAATGCCGAACCGGCGGCGCTGGCCGGGTACGGCATCGGCCTGGAGGACATCCGGCGCCGGCTGCATGCGATCGACGCCGACGGCAAATTGCTGGTCGGCGCCGATGTTGCCATTGCTGTATGGCGCACGACGCCCGGCGAAGCCTGGCTCGCAACGCTGTTCGGCAATCCCGGCGCACTGCCGTTGACGCGCTATGGCTATGATCGCTTTGCCGATCTGCTCTATGCCTGGAACCGGCGCAAAGGCCGCTGGTAACGGGTATTATTCGCTCCGCACCGAAACGTCCGGAGATTGTTTCCGGGCCTTTCGCGTGCCCTGCTATCGAGCCACGGGCTCGCAAAGCCAGCCAACGATGCGGCGCACCGCCGGCAGCACCAGCAGCAGCGTCGGCCAGCCAGGACAGGCCTCAAGCCGTCAGCCAAGTGGCCACATGTCGGGCTGGAAGCCAAGGCTTTTCAGTGTCGAGATGAACGACACGATGAACGTCGTCAGCAACGACAGCACCAGCGGGCCGAGCACGGCGGCATAGCGCACAGGCAGCCTGCTGCGCGGGGTTTTCATGGTCATTTGGATTTCCCTGAAGCATCCGGTTCGTCGCCTTGCACCCATTCGCCGGTATTGTCGGCGTAACTGCTCGGAACGACCGGGGTGGATGCGTTGCTTCACGTCAGACGCTTACGGAGCGGCCTTCGGCCCTCATGCACCATCTAGCTGCCCTCGCTGGCGAGATCAATCCTGCTGGTGCCATTTTCAGATACATCGTAAGATATATCTTGACTCGGCCGTGGCGGGCACTTAGTTGAGATATATCGTAAGACATAACTCAAGGAGCAGACAATGCACAAAGACAATCATTTCAGCCATCATCGTTTCGGCGAACGCGCCGAGCGCGTCTTCATGCATATGGCCGGCAAGTTCGGCGGACGTGGCGGCGGCTTTGGCCCGTTCGGGCATGGCATGAGAGGCGGCGGACGCGGCGGGCCGGGCGACATGTTCCGCGCCGGCCGCATGCTGGCCGACGGCGATCTCAAGCTGATCACGCTGTCACTGCTGGCCGAGGCGCCGCGGCACGGCTACGACATCATCAAGGCGCTGGAGGAGCGCACCAGCGGCGTCTACAGCCCGAGCCCCGGCGTGGTCTATCCGACGCTGACCTTCCTGGAGGAGGCCGGCTACGCCGTTTCTGCGGCGGAAGGCAACAAGAAGGTGTTTTCAATCACCGAGGCTGGGCAGGCGCACCTCAACGAAAATCGCGAGATGATCGACCACGTGCTCGAACATCTCGAGCGCTTCGGCCGCAAGATGGCCAAGGCGCGCGACTGGTTCGGCTGGAACGATGACGGCGACGGTGGCCGGCGCGGCCGCGGCCGCTCGGAAAAGCGCGACGAGTTTCGCGCCGTGCGCCACCGGCTACGCGCCGCGCTCGGCGAGATCGTCGATGCGCCTGAAGCAAAGCAGGCCGAGGCAATCAGCATATTGGAAGCTGCCGCGGAAGCCCTGGAAGCGCTGACGCGCGACTGACCTCTAACGGCAGGCCGCAGGCGGCCCTTGCCGGTCCAGCCAAGGACCGGTACTGAAAATCATCCTGCGTCGCGCTATGTGGTGCAGGATGATTGCCGTTGGAGGATACCCCATGTCTTTTCTGAAGCGTCTTTTCGGCGGAGGCAACGAAGCCGCCGAGCCAAAGACAGCGGCGCCTGTAAAGCAGATCGAGCACAAGGGATTTTTGATCAGCGCCACGCCCTACAAGGCGGAGGGCCAGTACCAGACCTGCGGCGTGGTTTCGAAGGAGATCGACGGCGTGATGAAAGAGCACAAATTCATCCGCGCCGACCGCTTTGCCGGGCTTGATGACGCTGTCGACATCTCGATCAAAAAGGGCATCCAGCTGGTCGACGAGCAAGGCGAAAAGATCTTCGGATAGATCGGCTACTACAGCCTTGGGTCGATTGGCTCGCTTTCCAACGCCAGCACGGCGAAGACACACTCGTGAACCCGGCGTAGCGGCTGCTTGGCGACAAATCGCGTTAGCGCTTCGTGGCCAAGCGCGAACTCCCGGAACGCCAGGCTGCGCTTGCCGGCCAGGCCGCGTTCTCGGAGGCGGATGAGATTGTCGGGTGCATCATATTCGGGACCATAGATGATGCGCAAATATTCCGGGCCGCGGACCTTCAGCGCCGGCTGGATGAGCCCCTTCTCGCCACGGCTGACGAAGTCGCGTGGTTTGACCACCATGCCTTCGCCGCCTGAGCCGGTCAGTGCTTCCCACCAGGCGACGGCCTCGGCACACGCGCTGCCGTCGGCGAGGTCAACCATACGCCATCGAGTCGGCGTGACCACGCCGCCACGGGCAGCCAGACGGTCCGCGAGCGACATGTGCCAGACATGGTCCTGGTCAAACCAAACACGTCCCTCGCTGGCCAGCAGGTGGAAAGGCGCGGCCTTAAGGTCCTCGACGCCCGAAACTGGCCATACGTAGGGCGCCCAGGCGGTGGCGTATTTGGCTGCGCGGACGGCCCGGTCTTCAAGGCGTGCGTTCAGGCCGGCTGCATCGACGCCGCGCGCCATCGCACGGGCCAGCGCCTCGCTGCTGGCCTTGAGACCGGCGGCAGAGGATGTGGCCACAGGCGCATACTGGCTTTCGATCAGACTGCCGGCCTTGGCCGACCAAGGCATTATCTCGGCGTCCAGCAGCAGCCAGTCGCTGTTCAATTCCTTCCACAGATCCGCCGTGTCGACCTCGGCGCGGAGACGGGCGAGCAGGCCCTCCGTCATGGCACTGTCGTTGAAAAAGGAGCGTCCGGTGCGGGTCCAGATTGCGCCGGTTTCGTCGCCAGGGACCCCGAAGCGGCTGCGTGCCGCCTGCGCGTTCCGGCAGAGCGCGATCACTGCCCGCGAACCCATGTGCTTCTCCTCGCACACGATCTGCGCAACGCCGCGCTCGCGGAAGTAAGCGAAGGCATCCTCCGGACGTTCCAGCCAGCCGTCCTGGCTGCTGGTCTCGGACGGCGACATGGTCGGCGGCAGATAGATCAGCCATTGCGGCGAGAGCGCGAAGCGGCTCATCACCTCCAGTGCTGCCGACGCGTTCTCCTCGGCCACGACAATCCGGCCCCTCAGTCCGGTCTCGATCCAACGGCGACCGGAGACATCCTGATAATCGAGCACGCCGTCGGCGTCGGCCTGTGCCGATTTACCGGGACCGGACCCGCCCAGCGGACGTATCGGCTCCGACCAGGTCTCGATTGCCGGCACCTCGACCAGTTCGCGTTCCGGCCAGCGCAAGGCCGTCAGCTTGCCGCCGAATACGCATCCGGTGTCGATGCACAGGGTGTTGTTGACCCATTCGGCCGATAGCGTGGGCGTATGTCCATAGATAATGGCCGTCTTGCCACGATAGGCCGCAGCCCAGTCGGCACGGACGGGCAGCCCGAATTCGTCGGTCTCGCCTGTGGTCTCGCCGTACAGAGCGAACTCGCGCACAGCGCCGGAACCGCGTCCGATCATCCCTTCCTTGAGGCCGGCATGGGCGACGGCGAGGCCTCCGCGATCGAGCCAGACATGGCTGCGCAGGCCGTCGAGAAAGGCCGGCAGCGCCTCGCGCAGGCCTCGGTCCTGTGCATTTAGCTGATCAAGAGTCTGCTGGAGGCCGTGAGCGACAGTGACCTTGCGGCCTTCTAGCCAGCGGCTGAGTTTGCGTTCATGGTTGCCCTGGACACAGTAAGCCGTTCCAGCCGCGACCATGCTCATGGCAATGCGCAGCACGTCGGGCGAGTTGGGGCCGCGATCGACGAGGTCGCCGACAAAGACGATCTTGCGGCCCTCTGGTGGAACCACGGTGACCATTCGGTCGCCCTGATGCTCAGACCAGGCGACGCTGTAGCCCAGTCGAGCGAGCAGGATATGAAGCTCATCCGAACAGCCGTGGATGTCGCCAATGATATCGAACGGGCCATGGTCGTCGCGCTTATCGGTCCACAGCGGCTGTCGCGACACCTCGGCCGCGTCGATGCTGGCCTCGCTGGTAAGCTTCCAGACTTGGCGGAAGCCCTCGCGTTGGAGGCCCCCAAGACCCTTGCGGACCTCGGTTGTCATGCGCTGGGCGACCCCGGCGCCGAACTGCCGGTCGGCTCGCACCGCATTGCGTGCGACGCACACCTCGACGCCTGGATCGAGGACCACGGCGACGGGCAAAGCGTGCCACTTGCGCGCCAGCTCAATCCAGGGCTTGCGGTCGGCGGCTCGCACATTGGTGGCATCGATGACGGCCAGCCTGCGGTGTTTGAGCCGCTTGCCGGCTATTTCGCGAACCAGATCGAAGGCATCCGCAGAGACGTCCTGGTCGGTTTCGTCGTCGGAGATCAGCGCCCGGCACTGGTCCGAGGAGATAATCTCGGTCGTCAGGAAATGCTTGGTGGCGAAAGTCGACTTGCCCGATCCGGTCGAGCCGATCAGCACGACGAGGGCGAAGTCAGGAATGGTGAGGTTGGTCTTATCAGGTTCTCTCATCGGGTGAACACCGCCATCTGTGTGGGGGCGCCGAGGGTCGGGTCCTCGGCTCCGATACCGCTGAAGGTGGCTGCATAGCCATAGATCTCGCCGATTTTGGCCGCCCAGGCTTGGAACTGAGCCCGGCTCCATTCGAAACGGTGATCGGGATGGCGAAATGCGCCAGGGACCAGTCTTGGAAACAGAGCGTTGTAGTCCGCATTCGGAGTGGTCACGATGACGGATTTGGGCGCCGTCTCACCGAAAACGATGCGTTCGACCAGGGGCAGCCTGTCCTCGTCGAGATGCTCGATGACCTCGACCAGAACGGCGACGTCGGCTGCGGCCCAACGGCTGTCGCGGTAGGTCAGCGATCCATGCAGCAGCGTGACCCGGCCCTCGGGCGGCCCGCCTAATTCGTTCAGCTTGAGACGCTTTGCGGCCCATTCCAGTTCGCGCGCCGCCGGATCCAGACCGAACAGCTTGTGAATCCATCGCTCGCGCACCAGCCTGTCGAGCAGCTTGCCTTCACCGCATCCCAGGTCCGCAACCGTGGTTCCTCGCGTCGCCCGAATGGCGTGGACAACTGCGTCCATGCGCAGATCGTTGAGCCGGATAGGCGTCTCCAGCGCTTCCTCGGGCGTAACGCGCGGCTCGGCAGGTTGTGCCTCGCCAGCCGTCTCGGGAGCCAGCCGCTCCAGGGCGATGCGGGCCAAAGCCCGGCGATTGCCCAGATAGCGGCGCACGATCAGGTCTTTGGCCGGATGGTTTTCCAGCCAGCCTTCGCCTTTGGACAGCAGCTTGTCGATCTCTGCTTCGCCGACCCAGTAATGCTTGGCATCGTCCATCACCGGGATCAGCACATAGAGGTGGTTCAACAAGGCGCTGAGCCAGCCCGTGCCGGTCAGCTTCAGATGGCCGTATCGGGGCTCGCCCGCAGCACCCCCGATTCCTTCGATTGGCGTCAGATCGACTGTCCAGCCCAAGGGTTCGAACAAACTTCGAACCAGAACCTCACCGCCGCGCGTTGGCAGTGGCGTGACCACGGCTTCCAGCGGCAGTTCGCTGTCGGCTAGTTCCTGGCGCTCCTTCGATATACCGGTCATCGCCGTCCGCAGCATTTTGTTCAGCGCCACCGACAGGAAGGATGATGCAGCGTAAGGCCGGTCGTTCACAAATTGGTCTAGCAAGCCTTCTGACTGGCCCTTGCCTCGCACCAGTCCCACCGGGTCGACGTCGAGCAGGAGTGCAGCCTCGCAACGCTCTTCGGTTGCCTCGGGATAGAACAGCCACGCCTTGCCGAAAGACAGGTCGGTCTCGTGCAGGCGATCCGGATGCTTGTGCAGCAAGAAGCCGAGATCGGTGGCCGGACGGTGCGTTGTGGCAACGGAAAGGAACATCCGCGACCGATAGCGCAGACAAGCGGAATAACCAATGGCGGTTGTGTGGCCCACCACAATAGGTTGTCGCCAACGACAACAAGGGCAGGCGCCGGGCGCCTGCCCTTGTACAATTCAGACGATCCTGACGCTTTACGCCGCGGTGGCGACGCGCTCGGCATTACCGGTCGCGGCCACAATGGCGTCGACCTTGGTCGAGGCCTTGGCCAGCGCTGCTGCCACCGCATCGGCGCCCATACCGACTCCTTCGATGCGGATGACCTCGAGATCGGTCATGCCGAGGAAGCCAAGCACGCTGCGCAGGTAGGGAATGGCGTGATCGAACTGCACGGCCGCACCTTCGGAATAGATGCCGCCCGAAGCCAGCACGATGTAGACCTTCTTGCCGGTGACGAGGCCCTTGGGGCCGTTCTCGCCATAGGCAAAGCTCTTGCCGGAACGGGCAATGTGATCGACCCAGGACTTCAGCGTCGAGGAGATGTTGAAGTTGATGAAGCCGGTGGCGAGAATCACCGAATCGGCGGCGAACAGTTCATCCAGCACGACATCGGAGACGCCAACGACTTCGGCCTGGCGCGAGGTGCGCGCTTCGGCCGGCGTGTAGATGCCGGTCGCATAATCGGCATCGATGTGCGGCAACGGATTGGCGACGAGGTCGCGCACGACAAGCGTGTTCGACGGATCGGCGGCAACAAGCTTTTCGGCGAATTCAGTAGCAATACGGGTCGAGTGTGAGGCAGCGCCGCGCGGGCTCGATGTGACAAGAAGGATGGACATAATGGGGTCTCCAGGGTTGGATCAAAATCTCCCGGCAGATATGTGTGCGCAGACCCATTTGAAAAACTGGTATATTTTGTATATTATCCATCTAAAATGTGGATTGAACGATGCAACCGAACCCGACGCTTGACCAACTGCAGATCCTGGTTGCGGTGGCCGAGACCGGCAGCTTCTCGGCCGCCGGGCGCAAATTGAATCGCGCGCAATCGGTGATCAGCTACGCCATCGCCAACCTCGAAGCGCAGCTCGGGCTGAAGCTGTTCGAGCGCGAGGGCACGCGTGAACCGCAACTGACCGATGTCGGCAAGGCGACGCTGGAAGATGCGCGGCGCATGGTCGGCGTGCTGCAACGCATCCGCTCGCGTGTCGACGGATACCGGCAGGGATTGGAGGCGGAAGTGACGCTGTCGGTCGACGTGACGCTACCGTCGCCGGTGCTGGTTCGGGTGCTAAAGGCATTCGAGGCGCAGTTCCCGGCCGTGACGCTGCGTCTGCATATCGGCTCGCTTGGCCTTATCCTCGATCATGTTGTCGGCGGACAGGCCGATCTCGGCATCGGGGGGCTTCTGGGTGAGACGGACGTGAATCTGCTTCGCATCGGCTTCTTCTCCCTGGTGCCAGCCGCAGCGCCTGATCACCCTCTGGCGCTGCTGCCGAGACCAGTGGCGCTAGAGGATGTCCGCGAACACATCCAACTGGTCGTCTCGGACCAGTCCGAGCGTACGCGCGGGCGTGACTATGGCGTCTTCGCCTACCGCACCTGGCGGCTGACGGATGTGCGCACCAAGCACGTGCTGATGCGCGAGGGGCTGGGCTGGGGCGGGCTGCCGCGATGGCTCATCGCCGATGATCTGGCGACCGGGCGGCTCGTCGAACTCGATCTCGAGCCTTACAGCGAAGTCCGCTCGCCGCTCTATGCCATGCACCGCGCCGATCGCAGCCCGAAACCGGCGGCCGCCTGGCTGATCGACCAGTTCAAGCGCCAGCTAGGCTGTTTCAACGAGTTCGAACCGGGTGAGATACCTGAGGAGGAGCCGGAGACAGGCCGTCGATCAGCGCCATGAGAACGGCGCGATAGTCCTCGATCGATGCTCCAGTTTCGATTGCGAGCGCTGCGCGGTCGAAGGCGGCTGCGAGCAAAGCGGTCAGTGCTTCCACAGGCAGTCTCGTCATGGAGTGCGAGCGCATCGCGGCAACAAGGCCGTCGCGCAGCGAACGGTTGCCATGGCGATTGTCGATCGCATCCATGGCGGCGCGGCCGAGCACGGCCGGGCCGTCAAGCAGCAAGAGCCGCGTACGGCCGGGCGCACGCATGGCAGCCAGATAGGCATCCGAGCCGGCAATCAGCGCATCGCGGGCAAATAGCGAAGGCGGCGACGCGCGTTCGATCTCTTCCGAGACGGCTTGCGCCTCCTGTTCGACCACAGCGGCAAACAACGCCTGCTTGTCGGCAAAGTGATGATAGAGCGCGCCGCGCGTGACGCCGGCAGCGGCGACGATCTCGGGTGTGCCGGTCTCGGCATAGGACTTTTCGGTGAACAGTTTGCGAGCCGCGGCGATGAGCTCAGCGCGTGTCGCCTCGGTGCGATCACGGTTGGAGCGACGAGCGGATCCTTGTTGCATACATGCAGCCTGTATGTTATTGCCATTTACATGCAGACTGTATGTTATTTGCCGGGAGAAGGAAAGATGAGGACGACGAGCTATTATCCGGTGCTGATGACGAGCGACGTTGCCGGCACGGCAGCCTTTTATGTTGCGCATTTCGGCTTCAAGCCGCTGTTTGAGGCCTACTGGTACGTGCATCTGCGCTCAGCCGAAGATCGCCGCGTCAACCTCGGCATCGTCCAGGGCGATCATGAGACGATCCCGGAGGAAGGGCGGGGCCGCACATCTGGCCTGCTGATCAATTTCGAGGTCAGGGATCCGGATGCCATCTGTGAGCGGATCACCGCCGCTGGCCTGCCGATCCTGCGAACGCTGCGCGACGAACCCTTCGGCCAGCGTCATTTCATCACCAGGGATCCCAACGGCGTGCTGATCGACGTGATCAGGCCGATCCCGCCGAGCCCAGAATTTATGGCGCAATATGCGCAGGGTGCTGCGGCGCGCTAACTCGCCCGCGCCAACGGCATCACGGTGACCTGAGTAATGCCGGAGCGGCGCACCACCGTGCACAGTGTCTCGCGGCCGATGCGCTCGGCGTCGAGCATGCGCACCAGATCGTCGACGCCGGTGACCGGGCGGCCGTCGATGGCGGCAATAATGTCGCCTTCCCTGAGGCCGGCTTTGGCCGCCGGGCTGTTCTTTTCGACGGTGCGCAGGCGCACCGCCGTGCTGCTCGATACTTGCGACAAAAGGGCTGCGCGGCGCGGCAGGTTGGTGGTGTCGGCGGAAACGCCGATGAAGGCACGGCGCACACGGCCGAAGCGGATGATTTCCGAGATGACGAAATTGGCGGTGTTGGAGGCAACCGCGAAGGCGATGCCTTGCGCACCGTGGATCATCGCGGTGTTAACGCCGATCACCTCGCCAGCCGAGGACACCAGCGGTCCGCCAGAATTGCCGGGGTTGAGCGCGGCGTCGGTCTGGATGACGTCGTCGATCAGCCGGCCGGTGGAGGCACGCATCGAGCGGCCGAGTGCCGAGACGACGCCAGCGGTGACGGTCCATTCGAAGCCGAGCGGATTGCCGATAGCAATAGCAATCTGGCCGCGCCTCAATCGCTTGGAATCGCCAAGCGGCGCGACGTCCGCAAAGTTGCCGTCGGCGCGCACCAGCGCAATGTCGGTGTCGGGATCGCGGCCGAGCACGCGGCCTTCCCTGGAGGCGCCGTCCGGCATTGACACGCGTACGCTGCGCGCATCGCCGACGACGTGGAAGTTGGTGACGACCAGCCCGTCCTGCGCGATGACGAAGCCGGAGCCATGGCCGCCGGGGCCACCGATGCGCTCGATGCGGCAGACAGCGGGCCCGATGCGGTCGACGGCATCGGCGACCGTCGCCGAATAGGCATCGAGAAGGGCATCGTCATATTGCAATTGCTGGGCGGGCAGGGCCATCCGAAGGCTCCGTTTGGAACAAGATGAACAATGCCTATATGTGCGGAGCGGCCGGACCGGCCGCGACCTGACCAGATGGCCAGTCAAATGCCCAACTAGCCGTCAGGCGAGTATCCGCCAACGCCCTGCCGGGCGATATCTGGGTCACGAAGAACCCAGGAGACAAATCATGAGCGATTTCAATCTGAGCACGTTTTCCGACGCCATTGCCGACATCGCGGCAGCCGCGGCACCAGCGACGGCCAGCTTCGCGACGCACCACCGGACGTCAACTGCTTTCCACTGGCGGGACGGCTATTTCGTCACTGCCGAGGAGGCGGTCGAGGCCGGCGAGGAGATCGAGCTGACGTTTTCTTCGGGCGAAGCCGTCAAGGCGGAACTGGTCGGCCGCGACCCGTCCACCGGCACGGCCGTTTTGAAACCGGCCGGCGCGCCCGCCGCCCCGTCACTGGTAAAGGCGGATGCGGTGCGGCCGGGCAACCTGGTGGTCGTGGCGGGCAATAGCGACGGCACCTCGCTCGCTACCTTCGGCACGGTCGGCGAGGTCGGCCCGGCCTGGCGTTCAATGCGCGGTGGCACGATCGACCGGCGCATCAACCTTGCCGTCAATGCCGGCGGCCGTTTCGAGGGTGGCCCTGTGCTCGACGCCAAGGGCGGACTGATCGGCATGCTGCTGTTCGGGCCACGCCGGCGGGCGCTGGTCATGCCTTACGAAACGATCGAGCGGGCAGTCACGACGCTGCGCGAGAAGGGTCATGTGGCGCGCGGCTATCTTGGCGCCGGCCTGCATCCGGTCCGCAATGGTGATACACAGGGCGCCATGGTGATGAGTCTCGACGATAACGGGCCGGCGAAATCAGCCGGTCTCAGTCTCGGCGACATCATCGTGTCGTGGAACGCAGAGACGGTGCATGGCCCGCGCGAGCTGATCCGCAAGCTCGGGCCGGACAGCGCCGGTGCCTTGGTGACACTCGGCGTGGTGCGCGGCGGCGAGAATCGTGAGGTTTCCCTGACCATCGGTGAAAAGCCACTGAGCTGAGGGATAGATGGTAAGCGGTGAGGTCGCTGGCAGACGGCTGACGGTGCTGATCGCGCTCGGTGACGCCGAGCGCACGCGAAGTCTGTCCGCCATTCTCGCCGCGACCGATGATCTGCGGCCGGTTCTGGCCGGCGAAGTCGACGGGCGTGAGGCGGCGGATGTCGCCATCGTCGATGATCATGGGCTACAAGGCGGGCTCGTCGACGCGGCTATGCCTCGCGTGCTGCTATCGTCGCGAGCGGCCCGTGAACGGCCGGCCGATACAGTATTTGCCGTGCTGCCGGTGCAAGCGGACGAGTTGCTGATCGCCGCCGCCGCGCGGCTCGCGGCTGCGGGCTACCGGATTTCGCGTGACAGTCATGCTCTATCCGATCTGCATCACGATTTGACCTTCCATGGCAGCGACCGGTTCGAAGAGGAACCGACTGACGAGCATATCGTCCGGCCGACGCTTTCGCCGCGGGAAGGCGAGGTGCTGGCGCTGCTGGCCGAGGGCGCCCCCAACAAGGTCATCGCGCGGCGGCTGAACATCTCCGTGCATACGGCGAAGTTCCATGTCGCAGCGATCCTGACGAAGCTCGGTGCCGCCAACCGCACCGATGCGATTGCCATCGCCATGCGGCAGGGCCTGGTGCTGGTCTAGTTCAGATTGTCTCAAGGCCGACGCAGCGTAACCCGCATGCGGTGTGTTGGGCCTTGCGCGGCGGTTCTCAGCCGCGCAAGGATCGTGTCTTTCATGTTGCAGGAAGGCGCTAGGATGTCGCTCAAGGGAAAGACGCTTTTCATCTCCGGCGGGTCGCGCGGCATCGGGCTGGCGATTGCGCTGCGCGCCGCGCGCGATGGCGCCAATGTGACGATCGCGGCCAAGACCGCCGAGCCGCATCCGAAGCTGCCCGGGACGATCTACACGGCGGCGCACGAGATCGAGCAGGCCGGCGGCAAGGCGCTGCCGGCGCTGTGCGACATTCGGGATGAAGAACAGGTCGCCGAGGCGGTCGCCAAGACCGTGGAGCGGTTCGGCGGCGTCGATATCTGCGTCAACAACGCCAGTGCCATCCAGCTCACCGGCACGTTGGAGACCGATATGAAGCGCTACGATCTGATGCACCAGATCAACACGCGCGGCACTTTTCTCGTCTCCAAAATGTGCATTCCGCACTTGAGGTTGGCGGAAAATCCTCACATCTTGAATCTGGCGCCGCCGCTCGACATGAAGGCCAAGTGGTTCAAGAACCATGTCGCCTACACGATGGCAAAGTTCGGCATGTCGATGTGCACGCTGGGCATGAGCGCCGAGTTCGCCAGGGACGGCATTGCGGTCAATTCGCTATGGCCGATCTCGACCATCGACACGGCGGCGGTGCGTAACCTCCTGGGCGGGGCGACGGTGGCGGCGATGAGCCGTTCGCCCGACATCATGGCCGATGCGGCATACGCCATCCTGGTCAGGCCGTCGCGTGAGGCGACCGGCAATTTCTACATTGACGAAGAAGTGCTGCGCGCTGAGGGCGTCAGCGATTTCTCGGCCTATGCGCCGGGTGCGACAGGCCCGCTCGCCGGCGACTTTTTTGTGCCGGACGAGGTGTTCGGCCGGACGGATACCAAAATCAAAGGTATCTACTGACGGAAAGTATCTAGCTGACAGGCATATCTCTTAAAGACCGGCACAGACGTGTGCTCAGTCTTCGGCTTTCTTGGCTTTGCCAAGACCCATCAGCCGGTCGATATAGGCAAGCATCAGTGCCGACAGAACGAAGGCCAGATGAATGATGGTCAGCCACATCAGCTGGTCGGTCGTGTAGGAGACCGAGTTCAGGAACACCTGCAAGAGGTGGATCGAGGAGATCGCTACGATTGTCGAGGCGACCTTGACCTTCAGCGAGCCGACATCGATCGTGCCCAGCCAATGCACCTTGCCGTCATTTTCATCGAAGCGGCTGACGAAGTTTTCGTAACCCGAGATGATCACCATCACCACCAGTGAGGCGACCAGCGCGGCATCGATGAGGCCGAGTATTTTCAGGATGGTGTCGGTGTCATCGAGCGTGAAGGCAACGGAGACGAACTCGAACAGCTTGTTGCCGAAGGACACGGCATAGATGGCAAGTGCCGCACCCAGTCCGAGATAGAAGGCGACCAGCAGCCAGCGCGAGGCGAGAATGATCGATTCGATGGCGAGTTCGAGGCGCTTCATGCGGCGATTCGGGCTCCGTTATCGGAGTGCCGTATTTCGGGCAGGCTGCGGCGGTTTGCAAGGTTTCAAAAAAACGAAACCCCGCCGGGGAGGGGAACCGGCGGGGCTCGGGTGTCCCGCTGGAGTCGGGACAGGGCAGGGAACGCCCTTTCCAGAATCTGGGATGGGTAACCGCGCGTTTCAAGATTGATGACCGCGCGATTCAATGGTTGATCAAATCGCGCGGTTCACATTGCGGTTTATTGGGCGCTGGCCACAGGCGCTACCAGGGGTGTAATCCGGCGGATGGCGACGCGGCGGTTCTCGCGGTTGGGTCCCGACGTGTTAACCTTGAGATACTCCTCGCCATAGCCCTGCGTCGTCAGGTTCTCCGGCGGGATGCCAAAGGCGTTGGTCAAGGCTTCGGCGACCGCCTCGGCGCGGCGGTCGGACAGAGCAAGGTTCGCTTCCGGTGTGCCGACAGCGTCGGTATGGCCCTCGATCAGGAAGCTCTCGGCCGGGTTTTTCTTCAGCAGCTTGTCCATGGCGTTGGCAACACCCTCCAGCTTCTGGACCTCGGTGTCGGAAATCGAGGCCGAACCGAATTCGAAGTTGAGCGTGTCGAGGTCGATGCGGCGGGCGATGTCGCGCACGCGGGCCGAGCGCTTGACCTCGTCGATCGAATAGAGGCGCTGGACCCTCTCGACCGGCGGCCGTTCGAGGAAGGTGTAGTAGTCGTCCGGATCCTCGACCTCTTCGGAATCCAGAATGTATTCCTCTTGCGGGATGGTAAGGCGCATCGGCGGCAGGTCGTCGCCCGGGTCGCGCCAGTCTGCATCGTCGTCATAGTTCCGCTCGTCGACATAGCTCAGCACATATTCGCGGCCGTCGGGCGCGATGCGTGAACGCTGGATGACGTCGCCGTAGCGGTTGCGGATGGTGACGATCCGGACACCATTGTCACGCTCGACTATTTCCCGGGTGCGATCGCCCGACAGGTCCTCATAATAGACATTCCTGGCGCCGCGGTGCATGCGCGGTGCATCGCTGCTTTCGACGAACGTCTGGTTGTTGAACTGGAGGATAACGCGGTCGCCGAATTCCCTGACGACGTTGGCGCCCTGGGGGCGCGGACGACGACGAACATCCTCGACGTCCGGCGCACGCTCGACGCGCTTGCCTTTTTCCTCGGTCACCGGAACGATCTTTTCAGGCTTGATCTCCCGCTGGGCTGCCCGGTCGTCGGTGGGTGGCGGCCCCTGATCGACCGGAGCCGGCTTCGGGGCTTCCACCTGGTTCTCGCCCTGCTGGGCGGGCTGGTTGCCCTGCTGCTTACCGGCATTTTGGCCGCGCTCCTTGCCACCCTTGCGCTTGCGCAAGACATCCTTCTGGCTGTCCAGAACAGGTGCCTCGTTCGGATTGGCCTGGGCTTCACCCTGGACCGGATTTTCACCCTGGACCGGCGCGGCCTGGCCAGTCGAAGGCTGTTCGCCGGTCGAGGGCTGTTGCTCTCCTGTCACCGGCTGTTCGCCGACAGGCCTCTTGCCACGTTTCTTGATCTTGTCCTGGGGCTGTTCGCCCTGGACGGGAGCGGCCTGCTGCTCGATCGGAGCCGGTTGGGCCTGTGGGGTCGCTTCCTTATTGGTCGGCGCCGGCTGGCCTTCCGCCTCCGTGGCGGGTCCGGTCAATTCAGCAGGCTTCTTGCGCTTGCCCGGCTTTTGTCCGGGCTCGACAGTCGGAGCCTGTTCTGCCGGGGCAGCCTCGATCTGCTGGTTCTGTTTTTGCTTCTTCTTGCGCGGGTTGACGTTGGGCTGGTTGTCGTTTGCCGGCGCTGCCTGCTCGGCCGGTTGTTCCGATGGGGCCGCTTCGATCTGCTGCCGATTGCGCCGCTTCTTGCGGGGTTGCTCGGACTCGGCTGGAGCGATCTGCTCGGCCGGAGCGGATTCTGTTTGCTGCTGCTGATT
>NZ_JAMYMZ010000029.1:0-64110 GCF_040318825.1 Mesorhizobium sp. M1006 | reverse complement strand
GCGCTCCACTGCCACACCCGCATGGCTGCGGCCATTACCCAAAGAGGTGGCGATTACCTGCTTGCACTGAAGGGCAACCGTCGTCATTGGCTGCGCCGTGCCAACCTGCAACTGGCCGACGCCACCCCTTCCATTGCCGAGCGGACCGAGACCAGCCACGGCCGCAACGAGTGGCGGCAGGCCGAGATCGTGGCGGCGGCCGAGCCGCTGATGCCCGGCCACCTGGCCTTCATCCGCATCACCAGCCGACGCGATCAGGCCAAGCCGTTGATGCGCCTGTTCATGGCCTCCACGCTCATGTCGCCGCAGCGGGCGCTCGACCTCACTAGAGCTCATTGGCAGATCGAGAACGGCCTGCATTGGATGCTCGATGTCCATCTCGATGAGGATCTCAGCCGTGCCCGCAAGGACAATGCCCCCGCCAACACGGCCCTTCTCAATCGCCTCGCCAGAAACATCCTTCAGGCCGCCGATGCTGCCAAAGTTCCCATCAGCCATCGCATCAAGAAATGCGCCTGGAACGACGACTATCTCATCAATGCCATCACTCATATGCGATAGCCCTGCCCTCGAGGGGGGAGATTCGCCAGCCTGTTCACTGTTATCAAACCTTCATCGTTTCGAAATGTGCCTGAAACATTGAAGCTGGAGCTTGGCGGCTACGTTCAACGCCATCCAGGAGACAGCCATGAACAAGATTTCGATGACGCGGCGCGCTTTCGTCACGTCGGCCAGCGCCGTTGGCCTGGTCGGCGCCTCGGGCCTCGCCCTCCCCTATTACTCGCGCGCCAATCAGCGCCCGGCTTTCACCCATGGCATCCAGTCCGGCGACGTCGACGCCACCAGCGGCATGGTCTGGACACGCACCGACCGGCCGTCGCGCGTCATGTTCGAGGTGTCGCCGACCGAAAGCTTCACCAATGCCGTCCGCCTCGCGCCGCTCGATACCTCGCCGGCCAGCGATTATACGGTGAAGCGGCTGCTTACCGATCTCGCCTCCGACCAGGACATCTTCTACCGCATGGTCGCGGCCGATCTTGCCGACATCAACGCCGTTTCCGAGCCGGTCGTCGGCCGCTTCCGCACGGCACCTGCCTCGAAGCGCGACATTCGCTTTGCCTGGTCGGGCGACACCGCCGGCCAAGGTTGGGGCATCGACGAGACCGGCATGAAGACCTACGCCACCATTGCCAAGCACACGCCCGACTTCTTCCTGCATTCGGGCGATACGATCTATGCCGATGGTGCGATGAAGGACGAGGTCGACCTGCCCAACGGCGGCAAGTGGAAAAACAAAGTGCTGATCGACGAGAAGCGCAAGGTTGCCGAGACGCTGGACGAATACCGGGCGCAGTGGAAATACAACATGATGGACAGGCATGTGCTGGCGCTCAGCGCCATCTGTCCGACCTTCTATCAGTGGGATGACCACGAGGTGCTGAACAACTGGTCGGACTCGAAGGACCTGAGCGCCGACGATCGCTACACTGAAAAATCCATCCATGTGCTGGCGGCACGTGCGGCGCGCGCCTTCCACGAAATGACGACGATCCGTTACGAGCCGTCGGAGCCCGGCCGCGTCTACCGCAAGATCGCCTATGGTCCGCTGCTCGACGTGTTCTTCCTCGACATGCGTTCCTACCGCGGCCCCAACGGTCCGGATATGCAGGAGACGATGACGCCGCAATCGCGCATCCTCGGTGAACAGCAGATCAAGTGGCTGAAGCGTGAACTGGCGAATTCCAACGCAACCTGGAAAATCATCGCCGCCGACATGCCGCTCGGCCTCGTCGTCTGGAACGACGGCACCAAGAAGGTAGGGGCCGAGGCGGTCAGCAATGGCGACAATGGCCCGGCCAAAGGGCGTGAGCTGGAAATTGCCGACCTTCTTCGCTATATAAAGAATGCGGGTATCAGCAACACTGTCTGGCTCACCGCAGACGTGCATTACACAGCCGCGCATTACTACAATCCGGACAAGGCGCAGTTCCAGGACTTCGATCCGTTTTGGGAATTCGTTTCGGGTCCGATCCATTCCGGGACGTTCGGGCCTAATGGTTTCGATATGACATTCGGCCCGGAGCTGAAGTTCATAAAGGCACCAACTGCCGAACAGGGTCAAAACCTGGCGCCTTCGGCCGGCCTGCAGTTCTTCGGGCTCGTCGAGATCGATGGCGCCACCGAACAGTTGACGGTGCGGCTGATGGATCGCGACGACAGCGAACTCTACAAGGTCACGCTCGATCCGGTGCGGTCGGCGTGAGCGACGGCGCCACTACACTCGGGCCAGCCCGAGGGTAGGAACGTATATCAATCGGGATAGCAGACGACGGGAATGTTGGGCCAGACGGCGCTGTCGCATCCGGCATTTTGCTGCCGCTGCTTGAAGGCGGCGCTGACCGGCCCGGTCACCACCGGATCGACGCCATCGGGAGCATCGGCAAAAAGCTGCTCCGCCGACGGCTTGTCGGACGGCAAAGCAGACCGCGTCTCCTTGAACGACGCCGCCGATTGCGCCGCGCCGGCCGCGAGGAGGACGGCGAGCGCGGTACATGCCAAAATCGGCCGGAGTTTGATGCCTATCTCGATCATGAAATTCGAACTGTCCGGACCATGAAAGGTTCCGCCTTGGTTAATAATTCCACTTCACACCAAGACATTTAAGATTTGGTGACTTTATTTGGTGGCTCGCCTCCTCTTTCGCAATTGCGAAAAACCCTGTATGAGCCGCCCAACCGAAAGAGGCAGCGCCTTTTGGCCTGCTGCCTGCAACGCTCCCGAGACCAAAACATGAAAATCCGCAATATCGCGATCATCGCGCACGTCGACCATGGAAAAACCACCCTCGTCGACCAGCTTCTGAAACAGTCCGGCTCGTTCCGCGACAACCAGCGCGTCGCCGAGCGCGCCATGGATTCGAACGACCTCGAAAAGGAACGCGGCATCACCATCCTGGCCAAGGCGACCTCGGTCGACTGGAAGGACACCCGCATCAACATCGTCGACACGCCCGGCCACGCCGACTTCGGCGGCGAGGTCGAGCGCATTCTGTCGATGGTGGATTCGGCCATCGTGCTGGTCGACGCCGCCGAGGGGCCGATGCCGCAGACCAAATTCGTGGTCGGCAAGGCACTCAAGGTTGGACTGAAGCCGATCGTCGTCATCAACAAGATCGACCGGCCAGATGCCCGCCACGTCGAAGTGGTCAACGAGGTGTTCGATCTTTTTGCAGCACTTGACGCTACCGACGAGCAGCTCGACTTCCCTATCCTTTACGGTTCAGGCCGCGACGGCTGGGTCTCGGAAAACCCCGAAGGTCCGAAGGACCAGGCTCTGGCGCCGCTGTTCGACCTCGTCATCAAGCACGTGCCGGCCCCGACCGTTCATCCCGGCCCATTCCGCATGATCGGCACCATCCTGGAAGCCAATCCTTTCCTCGGCCGCATCATCACCGGCCGTATCGAATCCGGCACGCTGAAATCCAACCAGGCGGTCAAGGTGCTGCACCATGACGGCACCCAGGTCGAAACCGGCCGAATCTCGAAAATCCTTGCTTTCCGCGGGCTCGAGCGCCAGCCCATTGACGAGGCGCAGGCGGGCGACATCGTCGCCATCGCCGGCCTGTCGAAAGGCACTGTCGCCGACACCTTCTGCGACCTGTCGGTGACCGAGCCGCTGCACGCGCAGCCGATCGATCCGCCGACTGTGACGATGTCTTTCCTCGTCAACGATTCGCCGCTGGCCGGTACCGAAGGCGACAAGGTGACCAGCCGCGTCATCCGCGACCGCCTGCTGCGCGAGGCCGAAGGCAATGTCGCGCTGAAGATCGAGGAATCACCTGACAAGGATTCGTTCTTCGTTTCCGGCCGCGGCGAATTGCAGCTGGCCGTGCTGATCGAGACGATGCGCCGCGAAGGTTTTGAGATCGCCGTGTCGCGGCCGCGCGTCGTCATGCAGAAGGGCGATAGCGGCGAATTGCTGGAGCCGGTCGAGGAAGTCGTCATCGACGTCGACGAGGAGCATGCCGGCGTCGTCGTGCAGAAGATGTCGGAGCGCAAGGCCGAGATGGTCGAGCTTCGCCCTTCGGGCGGCAATCGCCAGCGCATCGTCTTCCACGCGCCGACGCGCGGGTTGATCGGCTACCAGTCGGAACTGTTGACCGACACGCGCGGCACCGCTGTGATGAACCGGCTGTTCCATGCCTATGAACCTTACAAGGGTGAGCTGCCGGGCCGTACCAACGGCGTGCTGATCTCCAACGAACAGGGTGAATCGGTGGCGTACGCCATGTGGAACCTGGAAGACCGTGGCCCGATGGTCATCGACCCGGGCGTCAAGGTCTATCAGGGCATGATCATCGGCATCCATTCCAGGGACAACGACCTCGAAGTCAACGTGCTCAAGGGCAAGAAGCTGACCAACATCCGCGCCGCCGGCAAGGACGAGGCGGTAAAGCTGACACCGCCGATCCGCATGACGCTGGAACGCGCGCTGGCCTGGATCCAGGACGACGAGCTGGTCGAAGTGACGCCGAAGACCATCCGCCTGCGCAAGCTCTATCTCGATCCGAATGAGCGCAAGCGTTTTGAGAAGTCGGCGAAAGTGGTCGGCGCGGCGTAAAGGGCAATACCGCGCAATGAGCGGTAAACTCGTCACGGCTGTCATATACGACAATCGACCCGAGGCCGAAGTTTGCGTGTCGATGCTCGACGCGTATGGAATTTATGCTCTCGCGAATTATCTTCTCGACACGGGCAGGCTTGGCTTGATCCATGTGCAAGTCGCCGACTGCGATCTCGATGCGGCCAAGGGTTTGATTGGCTCGGCCTCCAAAGAGGGCAACTGACCCCTGGCCGTACGGATTCCCTGCCGTTGCCTCATTCACCTGCAGCCGAAATGATTTTGTCCCGGTCTGGTTCGCCAGACAGGTGGATCTGGATCGCCGTTCCCGCCCGCGCTGGCTTGCGCAAGGCTTTGGCTCCGTCCGGACCAACCACCAGCAATCGTTTCTCTTCCCAAACCTGAAGCCGCGATCGCGAGACACCGAGTTCGTTGGCGAGCAACCGGTCGAGCCGCAGCGCTGTCGGCATTTCGAGCCAGAGCCGAAGTTCGAGCGCGCTGGTATTTTCCGGTCTATCCCCGAGCGCCTGCTTATGAACGACGGCTTCGGGAAACTCCTCGACGCGCCCGATACTGCTTCGCAATGCGGCAACATCGAAGGCATGGCGCCGCGCCAGGACCGGATCGTTGCTTTCGAGCGCCTGCAATATTGTCGGTTCGATATCGCGGCGGCTGCAGCGCTCCAGAATGCCGAAATTCCAGGAATTGTCGCAGTCGATGCAGCGGTAGATCAACCAGGCGTCAATGCGCTTGCCGTTGGCATTGACCCGGAATTTGCCGCTGCAGCGATAGGCTTTCAGGCCGCCGCAGCGATTGCAGTTGAGGTGAGGTCGAGGTGCGGTCTTGGGTGTGATCGTCCAGCGGATACGCAGTATCGAAGGCATGCCGAAAAGCCCTTCCCGTCGGGAAGTTCGTCAGATCGGCGATATCGAGAACCCATGCGGGCACGGCGTGGCGAGAGACTGCGGCAGTTGGAAATCAGGTGTCGCGGGTGGTTATGCGCGACAGCGGTTCAGCAGTGCCAAACCGGTCTCGAACCGCCACCCGAGGAACACATGATGTGAAAATAGGCATCGCGACTGCGACGCCCTGCTCTGTGTTGGGGGAGTTGACGAGACCGGCGGTTACGAAGGCAAAGTGAAGCTCGAAATGATGTCGGGACGACATTTCTAGCCGCGAGGTGCCTGGCCGACAAGCCTTCTTTCGGTGGACGCTACTGTCGTCGGACCAGTTGGGTTATCTTGAACGACCCAAACATTTCAAACGGGATCCGCGTCATGCATTTCACATCGCTTCTGATTTTTGCCGGCGCCCTGCTTGTTGCCGCCGGCTCGCCCGGCCCATCGATCGCCGCTCTTGTGGCGCGGGTCATCGCAAAAGGGTTTCGCGACGTGTTCCCGTTCCTGCTTGCGATGTGGATCGGCGAAGCGATCTGGCTGTCGCTGGCGGTGTTTGGCCTCGCCGTGGTGGCGCAGACGTTCCACTTTGCCTTTGTCGTCGTGAAGTGGGTCGGCGTCGCCTATCTCGGCTGGCTTGCCTGGAAGATGTGGACGGCACCGGTCGAGGCCAAGGAAGGCGCGCTGCCGCGCGAAGATTCGCCCGTCAGACTGTTCTTTGCCGGCATGGCGGTGACACTCGGCAACCCCAAGATCATGATGTTCTATCTGGCGCTGCTGCCGACCATCATCGACCTCGGTTCGGTCAGCATGGTGGGCTGGATCGAATTGACGGCGACCATGGCAGTGGTCCTGGTCGCCATCGATTTGACATGGGTGCTCGCCGCATCGCAGGCGCGCAAGCTCTTGAGGAGCAAGCGGGCGATGAAAATCGCCAACCGCATCAGCGCCGGTACCATGGCCGGCGCTGCGGCGGCGATCGCCGCGCGGTCTTGAGCCGGCGTCAACCCATTTCGATTATCGGTGCGATCTCGACGCTGAAACCCGGGTCCGTCAAGATAGGACAATCTTTGGCTTTGCCGACGGCATCGTCGATGTCCTTTGCTTCGATGATGGTGTAACCGGCGGTCGGATTGCTGCCGCCATTGTTCTCGACCTTGCCGCCAGGCAGCAGGGTCTTCGACATGCCGACTGGATTGCCACCGTCGACCACCGCTGAACCAAGCTTGCCGTACCAGCCGTTCCAGGCATCCATCGCTGCCTTCCGTTCGGCCTCCTCGGTCGGCATCTTGCCCGAGCCGTGATAGACGTAGAGAAATTTCGCCATGTTCTCCTCCTCTGATCGGCGGCATCGAACCGGCATGCGGTCATGCCGCATGCCGATCATCGGACCAAACCGGCAAACAAGCAACGAGAATGCGAAGTAGCTAATATAATATGCCGTTGGCTCGCAACGGCGGTGCCCTATCGCGCCATCGCATGGTATTCATCGTTCGGCCGCATATCGATTGCCGATGCCAGCCGGTTCGACATGTTGAAGAACGCCGCGGTCGAGGCGACGTCCCAGATGTCGCGGTCGGAAAAGCCGACTTGCCGCAACGCCGCCCGGTCCGCTTCGACGATCTTTGCCGGCTGCCCGGTCAGCTTCACCGCGAATTCGAGCATGGCGCGTTGCCTGTCCGACAGCTTGGCGGCGCGAAAATTCATCACCATCATCTCGCCGAAGGCTGGGTCGCCGGAAAGCTGGCGCACCGCCGCGCCATGCGCGGCCAGGCAATAGTAGCAATGGTTGACCGATGAGACGGCCACCGCGATCATCTCGCGCTCGAGTTTCGACAGGCCGGATTCACCCAGCATCAAATCATTGTACATGTCGGTGAAAGCGCGCAGCTTCTTCTCGTCGAAGGCATAGGCGAGCAGCACGTTGGGAACGAGGCCGAGCTTCTCCCGGCACTTGGTGAAATAGGCCTTGGTCGCGTCGCTCAGCTCCGCCGGTGCCAGGTCAAGCGCGGTGATTTTGTCCGTCATGGCGGATCTCTCCTCTTTTTCGCCAGGCTGCCGGTGAATTCCGACATTTCGTCGCAAGCCGTCAAACCTTTGTCGCCAAATACCCGTCATCTGTTAGCATAGCCGCAAAAACATGTGACGGGAGGGACTCATGGCCAGCGTAAAGTCAGCGAGCCGGTTGAAAAAAGCCGGCCTGACGAGGGGTGAAGCCGCGGGTGGTGAAAAGCCCGGCAGGCTTGCCGACTACCTGCTGGCCCGAGCTCCGGCCGAAGATGTCGCCGCCTACGACGTCATCGATCTCGAACGCGCTGCCGAACTCGCCGGCCGCGCAGTGGCCAGGCACAAGAAGGACGACTGCGTCGTTGCCATAGACGTCGATTCCGGTGTCGTCCGCCAGGGCCGGCCGATGACGGTGATCACTGTCGTCAACGACAACATGCCGTTCCTGTTCGATTCCGTCCTCGGCGAGATTACAGAAAGCGCCGGCGAGCCGCTGCTGGTTACCCATCCAGTCATAGTCGTCAGGCACGGCAAGAACGGCGTCGAGGAAATCCTCGGCGATGGCGGTTATGCCAAGGGCGACCACAGCCATGACCGACTGAGCGTCATCCATGTCCATATCGGCCGCCTTTCGGCCGAGCAGGCCGAAGGCCTGGCCGCACGCCTGACGAAACTGCTCGGCCAGGTGCGAGCCGCCGTCACCGACTGGAAGCCGATGCTTGCCCGCCTCGACCAGGCGATCTCGGAATTCCGCTACTCGCCAGTGCCGCTCGACAAGGCCCATGTCACCGAGGCGATCGCCTTCCTCGAATGGCTGCGCGACGACAACTTCACCTTTCTCGGCATGCGCGAATTCAACTATACCGGCGGCGAGACGAGCGGCATGCTCGAGCGCGCCGAAAAGCCCGGCCTCGGCATCCTTTCCGATCCCGACGTGCTGGTGCTCAGACGCGGCACCGAAGCGGTGAGCACGACGCCGGAAATCCGCGCCTTCCTGCATGGGCCGGAACCGCTGATCGTCACCAAGGCCAACGCCAAGTCGTCGGTGCACCGCCGCATCTACCTCGACTACATCGGCGTCAAGACCTACACCGGCAAAGGCGTGCTTTCAGGCGAGCTCCGTATCGTCGGCCTGTTCACCTCGACTGCCTATACGCGCTCGGTGATGAAAATCCCCTATCTGCGCTCGAAGGCGGAAACCGTCATCGCCAAATCCGGCTTCAATCCAAGCGACCATTCCGGCAAGGCATTGATCAACGTGCTGGAGAGCTATCCGCGCGACGAGCTGTTCCAGGTTCCGGTGCCGATCCTGCGCAAGCATGCCGAAGCCATACTGGGCTTGATCGAGCGGCCGCGCGTCAGGGCATTGGTGCGTGTCGACCAGTTCGACCGCTTCGTCTCCGTGCTCGTCTTCGTGCCGCGCGACCGCTACGACAGCGTCGTGCGCGAGAAGATCGGCACCTATCTGAAGACCGTCTTCGAAGGCCGGCTGTCCGCCTATTACCCGGCCTTCCCGGAAGGCGGGCTGGCGCGCGTCCATTTCATCATCGGCCGCTCCGGCGGCAAGACGCCGAAGGTCGAGCAGGCAACGATCGAGGCGGCGATCCGCGACATCGTACGGACTTGGGACGATGCCCTGCGCGAGACCGCGACCGAGACCGGCGCCGATGCGAGACTCACGGCCATCGCCTCGCGTTTTTCGGAAAGCTATCGCGACAGTTTTCGGCCGGGCGTGGCGCTGGCCGATGCCGGGCGCATCGCCAAGCTCGATGCGTCAAATCCGATCGCCATCGACTATTACCGTCACGCCGACCAGAAGCCGCATCAGGCGGCACTGAAGATCTATCACCATGGCAGCCCGGTGGCGCTGTCGCGGCGCGTGCCCGTGCTGGAAAACATTGGTTTCCGCGTCATCAGCGAGCGCACTTTCGAGGTCGGCGACAATCAATCCGGCACGATCAATAGTGATCAGCCCGGCATGGTCTTCATCCACGACATGGAACTCGAGAACAGCTACGGCAGGCCGATCGACCTCGGCAATGGCGGCGCGCTGTTCGAGGATGCGTTCCTTTCCGTCTGGCGCGGTGATGTCGACAATGACGGCTATAACGGCCTTGCCCAGACCGCCGGCCTGTGGTCGGGCGAGATCACCGTCCTGCGCGCCTATGGCCGCTATCTCCAGCAGGCCGGCATCCCGCAGAGCCAGGATTTCATCGCCGCCGCGCTCAACCGTTATCCCGAGATCGCCCGCGGCCTGCATGCGCTGTTTGTCGCCCGCCTCGGCGCGACGGCCGAGACGGAAGGCGTCGTTCAGGCCAAACATCTGAAAGCCAAGATCACGGATGCGCTGGAAGACGTTCCCAACATTGACGACGACACCATCATCCGCCGTTATCTGAACCTGATCGAAGCCTCGCTGCGCACCAATCATTTCGTTGCCGATACGAAACAGAAAGGCCAATCGCTGGCGATCAAGCTCGATTCGCAATCGGTCGACGGGCTGCCGGCGCCGCGGCCATGGCGGGAGATCTTCGTCTACGGCTCCGAGGTCGAGGGTGTGCATCTGCGCTTCGGCCCGGTCGCGCGCGGCGGCCTGCGCTGGTCGGACCGTGCGCAGGACTATCGCACCGAGGTGCTCGGCCTGGTCAAGGCACAGCAGGTCAAGAATGCGGTGATCGTGCCGGTTGGCGCCAAGGGCGGCTTCTACCCGAAAAAGCTGCCGATGAGCGCCGGGCGCGACGCAATTTTCGAGGCCGGCACGGCCGCCTACAAGAATTACGTTTCCAGCCTGTTGTCGATCACCGACAATATCGGGCTGGATGGCGTCATCCCGCCAGCCGGCGTCGTGCGGCGCGATCAGGATGATCCGTATTTCGTCGTCGCCGCGGACAAGGGCACGGCGACCTTCTCGGACATCGCCAACGCCATCAGCGAAAGGCACGGCTTCTGGCTCGACGACGCTTTCGCCAGCGGCGGTTCGGCCGGCTACGACCACAAGAAGATGGGCATCACCGCCAAGGGCGCCTGGGAAGCGGTCAAGCGGCATTTCCGCGAGATGAACCGCGACATCCAAACCACGCCGTTCACCGTCGTCGGCGTTGGCGACATGTCGGGCGACGTGTTCGGCAACGGCATGCTGCTGTCGGAGCAGACCCGGCTGATCGCCGCCTTCGATCATCGCGACATCTTCATCGATCCCGATCCCGACATGGCCGCTTCGATGGCCGAGCGCCGGCGTATGTTCGCTCTCGCCCGCTCAAGCTGGCAGGATTACGACAAGACGAAGCTGTCCGAAGGCGGCATCATCGTCTCGCGCAGCCAGAAGTCGATCACCTTGCCGGCTGCCGCGGCTGCAGCTATCGGCCTCGGCAAGACAACGGCCACGCCGGTCGAGATCATGAGTGCCATCCTCAAGGCGCCGGCAGATCTTTTGTGGTTCGGCGGCATCGGCACCTATGTCAGGGCATCGGGCGAGACCAACCAGGACGTCGGCGACCGTGCCAATGACGCGATCCGCATCACCGCGCTCGACCTGCGTGCCAAGGTCATCGGTGAAGGCGCCAATCTCGGCGTCACACAGCGGGCGCGCATCGAATTCGGATTGAATGGCGGCCGCTGCAACTCAGATGCGATCGACAATTCGGGCGGCGTGAACTGCTCAGACGTCGAGGTCAACATCAAGATCGCGCTGGCTTCCGCCATGCGGAAGGGATCGCTGACGCGGCCGTCGCGCAACAAATTGCTGGCCGAGATGACCGACGAGGTCAGCGCCCTGGTGCTGTCCAACAATTACCAGCAGACGCTGGCGCTGTCCCTTGCTCGCACGGGGGGCATGGCGTACATGGCCATACGGCCCCGATTGTGGTTGGCGAGCGCGGCGCGGGGGTGGCGCGCCGGTGCGGGGACGCCGGGGCGGGCGGGGGCGGCTGTTCCCGGGCGCGACGCGCGCGGCGAGCCGCTCACCCGGGCCGAGCTCGGCGTGCTGCTTGCCTATGCCAAGATCGTGCTGTTTTCCGATATCGTCGCCAGCGACGTGCCGGACGATCCGCATTTCGACCGCGACCTGATGGGTTATTTTCCCGACCGCATGGCAAAGAAATATGCGGCGGAAATCCACGGCCATCGCCTGCGCCGCGAGATCATCGCCCGTGCCGTCGCCAATGACCTGGTCAATCGCGGCGGCCCGTCCTTCGTCAACAGGCTGCAGGAAGCGACCGGGCGCAGTGCCGCCGATGTCGTGCGCACCTTCGCCGTGGTGCGGGATGGCTTTGCGCTGCCGGCGCTCTATCGCCAGATCGACGCGCTCGACAACCTGATCGACGGACAGATCCAGCTCGACCTCTATCAGGCGGTCAGCCGGCTGATCTATGTGACCAGCGGCTGGTACCTGAAGAACGATGCCGGCACCGCACCGCTCGGGCAGCGGATCACCGAGTTGCAGGATGCGCGCAAGGCGCTGGAGCCGAAGCTCGTTGCGCTGTTGCCGGCCTTCTCGCGCGAGCGGATCGAGGAGCGGCGGCACAGCCTGTCGAAGGGCGGCGCGCCCGAGAGCCTGGCCGAGCAACTGGCGTTGACCGATGTGGCGGAACTCATCCCCGACATTGCGCTGACGGCGCGGACGGCAACTGCCGGCATCGTCGCTGCCGCCAAGGCGTTTTTTGCAGTCAGCGATGTCTTCCGCATACCGCGCGTCGAAGATGCGGCGCGGTCGATCACGCCCCCGGATTATTACGATCAACTGGCGCTTTCGCGCGCCACCGACACAATCGGCGCGGCCAGGCGCGGCATCGCGGTGGCGGCACTCACCAGTCATGCCGAGGCGGCGGATCCGGTGACAGCATGGTTGGAGGCGGGCGGCGAACGGGTCGGACGCATCCGCGAGCGGCTGCAGGCTCTGACCGAGGGCGGCGACATCACCGTGTCGCGGCTGTCGGTGGCGTCCGGCCTGATGAGCGATCTGACAGGGCTGTGAGACGTCTTCCACATCGCGCGGGATTGCCGGGAAGAACTGCGCTATTGAGCGAACGGCGCCCTGCGTTGGGGGGCGCCGGAGCATGATCCCAAAAAGTGACGATCGGCTTTTGGACAAGATCGTGCTCAACAACAAGACGGAGCATCATTCCGATTCGATCGGCATGGAGCAAGCTCCAGCGGAGGGGACATGGCTGAGATGGCAGTGCAGCGGGCATCGGGACGCGGCATCTGGGGATGGATGCTGTTCGACTGGGCGGCACAGCCGTTTTTCACGGTCGTTACCACCTTCATCTTCGGTCCTTATTTCGTCTCGCGCATGGCCAGCAATCCAGAGACCGGGCAAGCGGCCTGGGGCTACGGCATTGCCGCCGCCGGCGTCGTCATTGCCGTTTTGTCGCCGGTCCTCGGCTCGATCGCCGATCAGACTGGACCACGCAAACCGTGGATAGCCTTCTTCGCCGCGGTTAAA
Organism: Mesorhizobium sp. M1006; assembly: GCF_040318825.1. Taxonomy (NCBI): domain Bacteria; kingdom Pseudomonadati; phylum Pseudomonadota; class Alphaproteobacteria; order Hyphomicrobiales; family Phyllobacteriaceae; genus Mesorhizobium; species Mesorhizobium sp. M1006. Next base: position 51,144 of record NZ_JAMYMZ010000029.1, on the reverse strand, counting down.
ATCACCTGCCTCACCCTGCTGTGGTTCGCCGCGCCCGGCTCTAATCTTTTTCTGGTCGTGGCGTTGTTCTCGCTGGCGTCGGTCGCGGCGGAATTCTCGACTGTGTTCAACGATTCGATGATGCCCCGCCTGGTGCCGAAGAGCGACATCGGCAGGATCTCGAACATGGCCTGGGGACTCGGCTATCTCGGCGGCATGATCGCACTGATCTTCGTCGTTACCGTCATGGCCGGCTCGCCTGAAACCGGCAAGACCGTCGTTGGGCTCGACCCGATCTTCGGCCTCGACCCCAGGCTCGGCGAGGACGCGCGCGCCACCGGACTGTTGTCGGCGGCCTGGTATTTCCTGTTCATCCTGCCGATGTTCTTCTTCACGCCTGATGCGATCAAAGGCATTCCAATCGGGCCGGCGGTGCGCGAAGGCCTGTCGGAACTGAAGTCGACGCTGGCCGAAGTGCGCAAGCGCAGCGGCATTTTTCGCTTTCTCGTCGCCCGCATGATCTATCAGGACGGCGTCAATGCACTGCTGGCGCTGGGCGGAACGTTTGCGGCGGCAATGTTCCATTGGTCGATTACCGAGATCGGCCTGTTCGGCATCATCCTCAACGTCGTTGCCATCGTCGGCTGCCTGGTTGCCGCACGCCTCGACACAGCACTGGGTTCCAAGACCATAGTGATGATTTCGCTGGTCATGCTAAGCATCGCTACGCTCGGCATCGTCTCGACCGGCCCGGGCTATACGCTGTTCGGCGCCTGGATGATGATGCCCGGACTGGACGGCGGCGGATTGTTCGGCACGGCGGCGGAAAAAGCCTACATTTTCTACGGCCTGCTGATCGGGCTTGCTTTCGGGCCGGTGCAGGCATCGTCGCGCTCCTACATGGCGCGCAGCGTCTCCGCTGCCGAATCGGGCCGCTATTTCGGCATCTATGCGCTGGCCGGCCGGGCAACCAGTTTTGCCGCACCCTTCATGGTGGCCACGATCACCCTGGCCAGCGGCTCGGCGCGGCTCGGCATGGCGGCGATCGTGCTGTTCCTTGGCGCCGGCATGGCGATCCTGATCGGCACGCCCTATCCGGCGGATCGGCCGGCGGAGTGAGCTGCTCCTGCCTTCTCCCACAGCGGGGGTAACGCGTTCAATGCCGGAAATGCCTCACTCCGGTGAAGACCATGGCAATGCCGTGAGCGTCGGCGGCGGCGATGACATCGTCGTCGCGCATCGAGCCGCCGGGCTGGATGACGGCTGTGGCGCCGGCTTCGATTGCCGACAAAAGCCCATCCGCGAACGGGAAAAAGGCATCCGAGGCGACGACCGAGCCCCCGGTCAAGGGCTCCGTCAGGCCGGCAGCCTCGGCGGCGTCGAGCGCCTTGCGCGCCGCGATGCGCGAGGAATCGACCCGGCTCATCTGGCCAGCGCCGATGCCGACTGTAGCGCCATCCCTGGCATAGACGATGGCGTTCGACTTGACGTGCTTTGCCACACGAAAAGCGAATTTCAGATCGGCCAATTCGGCCGGCGTCGGAGCGCGTCTGGTCACCACTTTCAGCTCGAGGTCATCCACCACCGCGTTGTCGCGGCCCTGGACCAGCAAACCGCCAGCAACCGATTTCAAGCCAAGGCCCGCCGCGCGCGGGTCGGGCAGGCCGCCGGTGACCAGCAGGCGTAGGTTCTTCTTGGCGGCAATGATGCGGACTGCTTCTTCGGACGCCTCCGGTGCGATGATCACCTCGGTAAAGGTCTTGACGATCTCTTCGGCGGTTCCGGCATCGAGGATGCGGTTCATGGCGACGATGCCGCCGAAGGCCGAGACCGGATCGCAGGCCAGCGCCTTGGCATAGGCCGCCTGCAGCGAAGCGTCCTCAGCGACGCCGCACGGGTTGGCGTGCTTGATGATGGCAATTGCTGCGGAGCGCGACGGGTCGAACTCGCCGACCAGCTCGAAGGCAGCGTCGGTGTCGTTGATGTTGTTGTAGGAAAGCTGCTTGCCCTGAAGCTGGCGCGCCGTGGCAACGCCCGGCCGCCTGTCGCCGTTGACATAGAAGCCGGCGCCCTGATGCGGGTTTTCGCCATAGCGCATCACCGACTGCAGCTTGCCGCCGAAGGCGCGCCATGTCGGATGCTCGATCTCAAGCGCCTCGGCGAACCATCCCGAGATCGCCGCATCGTAGGTGGCGGTGCGGGCAAAGGCCTTGGCTGCCAGCTTCTTGCGGAAATCCAGCGACAACGACCCGAAATTCATCTCCAGCGCGTTGAGCACCGAGGCATAGTCATCGGGATCGGTGACGATGCCGACATAGGCGTGGTTCTTGGCCGAGGCACGGATCATCGCCGGGCCGCCGATGTCGATGTTCTCGACGATCGCCGCGTAGTCGGCGCCGGAGCGACGCACCTCTTCGAACGGATAGAGATTGGAGACGACGAGATCGATCGGCTCGATGCCGTGGTCGCGCATCGCTGCGGCGTGCTCGGGATCGTCGCGCACGCCAAGCAGTGCGCCATGCACCGACGGGTGCAGCGTCTTGACGCGGCCGTCCATGATCTCGGGAAAGCCGGTGAGCTCGGACACGTCGCGCACCGCCATGCCTGCCTCGGCAAGCGCCCTTGCGGTGCCGCCGGTCGAGACTAGCTCGACGCCGGCCGAAGCCAGCGCCCTGGCGAAATCGATCAGGCCGGTCTTATCAAAGACGGAAAGGAGCGCGCGACGGATGGGTACAAGGTCGGGCGCGGGAATGTTCTTGGCGGCGACGGCCATGGGCTGGCGGCCTTTCCAGTTCTGGTTGGAGAGCGTCCGCGGGCCGTAGCATATGAGGCCCGGAAATCAAGCCGCAAGACTTGATCAGTGTCTGCCGTTGCCACCGGCTTCAGCTTTTTCCGGACGGCCGGCGATGATGGTGCGCGTCAATTGCCAGTGGACCTCCGAAGTTTCCGAGGCCTTGAACGCAAGCACGATCTGGCGGCTGCGGCGCGGGCCGCCAAGCCCTGCGAAATAGATCGATTCCTCGACCTCGGGCACCACTTCGGTAGAGGTAAACACCCAGGTGTCGGCATGGTCGGCGGCCAGCACCAGACGGTCATGCTCATCCTGGAGCAGGCTAATATCGGGATGGACATGGAAACGCACCGTGACGAAGTCACGGCCATTGTTGCGGATAGAAGCGCCGCCCGGGCGCAGGAAACGGTCCCTGCCGGCAAACACATTGCCTTCGGTCGATAATTTCAGCTCGCGCTCATGCAGGAAGCCGAAGCGCGCTGCATAGCCGTCATGGCGGGCGATGAAGCCCTGGCTGCCCTTCTGGTCGGTGCGCTTGCAAGGCACATGCTGCGGCCCGCCGATCAAAGGCGTGCCGAGCAGGTCGTTGACGCGCAAGGAGTGATTGAAGCGCGCCGACGACGTGTCGTTGATGGTGGCGGTCGAGTGGGCGGCGGTGGCGCGGGCAAGCGGCCGGAACTCGGCGGCGCCATAAGTGTCTATTCCGGCGTTGACGATATAGTGCTGGCGGCCCGACGACAATTCGAAGGCGAGGCATCCGGCGTGAGCGGCATTGGATACGTCGACAGGGGGCGGCGGGCCGGTATCGGCGATCACAGTGACACCGCCCATCGACAGGCGCTCATAACCCGAATGCGGCGCGTGCAGCAACGGTGCGCCGGCGGTGTCGTCGTGATGCAGGATGCTGGCGATACGGTCGTGAATGGTGGCGCCCATGCCGTTGAAGCGGGCAAGGCTGCCGTCCTGATGGCGAAAGAAGCGCAATGCCGGCAGCATCCGGTCGATGGCGCCGATCAGGGCGGCCGGCGGTGTCTCGGCCTGATTGGCGTATGTCTGGCGCAACGGCAGAAGGTCGGCGAGGATTTCAAGCACGGCCATCGGATTGCGCGAGATATGGCCGCCGTCAGGCAGGATCTGGCGGTCGAGCTCCTCGGCGAGATTGCGGGTAGCACCGCGTAGCGCCGAGGCCGGCGCCGGCAGCGACAAAGCGGCAAAGGCCAGCGCAATGCGGGCGCGCAGCCGGTCCTTGCCGTCCGGCATCTCGCGCACCATGGCGCGCAGATAGCGGATCTGGACGGCGAGCGATTTCAAGAACGCGCGGTAGAACGGAAATTCGGCACCCTGCAACACGATCGAGGAATGCTGCAGCCAGGCAATGACACGCTTGGCCGTCGTGCCGGGCTCCCAGGCGACGCCGGAAATATGGCTGCCATGGATTGCAATCCAGTCGGAAACCAACGCCCGCGCGTTGGCGGCGGCTAGCTCGGTGCCGGCGGCACGCATATGCCGCAGCCAGCGAAAGCCATGCAGCGTTTTTTGCCAGCCGGGATTGGGCACGTCGATCTGGAAGGGCGATTTGCCGCCGGTCTCGACCAGATGCCCCGAAAGCGGATAGCGGCCGTAATAGATCTCGAGCGCGATCTGAGGATCGGCGAGCCGCAGGTCCGGTGGGGCGATCAGGACGCGCTCCGGCGTGCGGCCTGAGTAGCGCCAGCGATAGAGTGGCCCGGCGCGCAAGCGCCGGCGCGTCTTGCGCCAGAACTCCCTCGCGACAAGCGTCCACAGACGCGTCGTGTTACCGGCAGCGATTGCCAAAACCCCTCCTGATCGTCCTCACCCAGGCACAAGTTTATATGATTCAAGAACTTGTGCGAAGGCGAATTCCGCGGCAGTGGGGCCGTTCAGCCTGTTTTCCATGCCTCCTCGCCCCAAGAAGCCGGACGGCGCTTCAAGATCGGCCCTTAGCCGGCTCTGCGCATGCGGGCGGCGAAGAAGCCGTCCAGCCCGGAGCGGCCCGGCGAGCCTAGCTCCAGATCGGCAGGCGTGGTGCGCAACGTGCCTTGCGGCGTCAGAAACGGGTCGATGCCGGCGATCTCACCCGGCCGAAGCGGGTCGTCGACAATCTCCGCATTGCCGGCGAGAAAGTCGCGATAGAGCTCTTCGCCTTCCAGTGGATCGAGCGAACAGTTGGAAAAGACGATGCGTCCACCAGGCTTGACCAGGGTGACGGCGCGGGCAAGCAGCCGGCGTTGCAGGTTGGCCAGTTTTTCGACGTCGGCCGCCGTCTTCGTCCAGGGGACGTCGGGATGCCGCCGCACCGTGCCGGTCGAAGAGCAAGGTGCGTCGAGGAGGACCGCATCGAAGAGGTCCTTCGGCTCGTATTTGAGCAGATCGGCCTGGACGATCTCGGCGGCCAGACCGAGCCGTTCGAGGTTCTGCGTCAGCCGTGCCAGCCGCGTTTTGGACATGTCGAGCGCGGTGACGTGGGCGTCGGCGAGGATCAGCTGGGCGGTCTTGCCGCCCGGCGCGGCACAGAGGTCGGCGATTCGCAAACCATTGATGTCGCCGAACAGCCGGGCCGGCAGGCTGGCCGCTGCATCCTGAACCCACCAGGCGCCTTCCCCAAAGCCGGGCAGTTCGGTCACGGAAGCGCTGAGCTTTTCCACCCGCACCGTGCCGGTCGGCAGGACAAAGCCGCCGAGCCGTTCGGCCCACAGCGCCGGGTCCGACTTGACCGAGAAATCGACCGGTGCCTCATGGCGATGGGCGAGCAGTATCTGCCTGGCCTTGTCGAGGCCGTAGACTGTTTTCAAACGGTCGGAAAACCATTTTGGCGCCTCGTCGGTAGCGGCAAGTGCTGCGGCGAGCTCGTCCTGCTTGGCCCGCGCCAGCGTGCGCAGCACGCCGTTGACGAGGCCGGAAAAGCGCGCCGTGCGCGGATCGGACTTGGCGTGTGTCACGGCGAGGTCGACGGCGGCGCGGTCGGGAACATCGAGGAACAGGATCTGCGCTGCCGCCACATGCAAAATGTGCGAAAGCGCCGTGGCGTTGGGCGGTAGCGGCTTTTCCAGGCGACGGGCCAAAAGGCCTGATATGGTCATGCGGTAGCGCAGGGCGGTGACCAGAATGGCGCGCACCAAAGCGCGGTCGCGCAGGTCGAGCGCCTTGTATTGTGGATGGCCGTTCTCATGGTCGGTCAGCCCGTCGAGCGGCGTCCTCGCGTCGATGACAGCGGCAAGCAGCCGCGCGGCTGCCTTGCGCGCGGCGAGACCGCGAGCTTCTGAAGCCTCACTGTGAGTTGGCCTCATTGTGTCGGCGATCGGTTGACTAGTTTAAATATGGCGCTGACAAAATCTTCTTTACTTCCTAGGGGTGAGATCACCTGAATGTAGTCTTTCTCAACCGTGCCGACATAGTCCGCGACTTGCTTTGGAGATGCACCATCCCCGACAAGTCGGACGATGTGGCGGAGATAGGTGTCATATTCATCTTCAGGAAGTGGGCGAAAGCCCAGGTCACTTGATGTTGCTATGCTCGCCATCGGTATGCCGATAGGGTTCCAGTGCCTTGCACAAAGATCGCGCATTTCCGCCAGCGAGATCCCGCCTTTTTTGTCTGTCGCGCTCGTCACGACCACGGACCTTTGGGGCCGGTCGGATTGCGTCCCCAGGGATTGGGTCTCGGCTTGGCCGGCTCAGGCGGCCTCTCGGGCCGCGCGGCCCTGTCCCACGAACCAGACGGCTGCTGCCCGGTCGCTTCCGGCGCCGGCCTTGACGTCGCGGCCGCTTCGGGTGCGCCGGCCATTTCGCTCGCCATCCTCTGCAACGCGGCGATGCGGTTTTCTGTGCTCGGGTGAGTGGAAAACAAACTGTCCATGCGCTCGCCGGAAAGAGGATTGATGATGAAGAGATGGGCGGTTGCCGGATTGCGCTCGGCATCCGGGTTGCGGATGCGTTCGGCGCCCCGCGCGATCTTGTCAAGGGCCGAGGCGAGCCACAGCGGGTGTCCACAGATTTCGGCACCGCGCCGGTCGGCCTCATATTCGCGGGTGCGGCTCACCGCCATCTGCACGATCATGGCGGCCAAAGGCGCGACGATCATTGCCACCAGCACGCCGACGATGCCGAAGGAATTGTTGTTGTCGCGGTTGCCGCCGAAAAAGAAGGCGAAATTGCCGAGCATCGAAATTGCGCCGGCAAAGGTGGCGACGATCGTCATGGTCAGCGTGTCGCGGTGCTGCACATGGGCGAGCTCGTGCGCCATCACCGCCGCGACTTCTTCATGCGATAGCCGCTCGAGCAGGCCGGTGCTGGCGGCGACAGCGGCATTTTGCGGATTGCGGCCGGTGGCGAAGGCATTGGGCTGCGGATTGTCGATGAGATAGGTTCTCGGCATCGGCAGGCCGGCACGTTGGGCGAGACCCTGCACGATGGCGTAATATTCAGGCGCGTTGCGTTCGTCGACTTCGATCGCACGGTGCATCGACAGCACCATCTTGTCGGCGTTCCAATAGCTGAACAAATTGGTGCCGGCGGCAATCAGCAAGGCGATCATCATGCCGCCGGATCCGCCGACCAGATAGCCGACGCCCATGAACAGGGCCGTCATTGCGGCCAAAAGCATGGCGGTGCGAAGGGTGTTCATCGTCTGCTCCATTTGGGCCCAACAAAGGGGTCGATCCTTGTGGGCGCATCGCTATATGATGGGAAACAGCCGTTCCCGTTTCAATCGGGCCTGTTTCAATCTAGCGGAAGATCGCATGATCGACAAAACCAGCCAAACGCATGCTAACGGCTCGCCGCAAAAGCCGCTGACCCCGGCAGCCAGGCGCGCCTTGGTCGAGGCCGAGGCCCGGCGGGAGAAATATCGCGAGCAGGAAGCCACGCTGCCGAGGGAGATCGGCGGGCGCGGCGGCAAGGAGCCTGGCCGCTATGGCGACTGGGAGGTCAAGGGCCTGACCAGCGACTTTTAGCGCAAGCAGGATGCTAGTTAAGCAGGCTGTGCGGTCCGTTCCGCTTCGATGGCAATCCAGCCGTTGTCATCGACGGCGATGCCGATCACGCCATAGCCGGTGATGGCGGCATGCGGCGTCTGCAACGGATGCCGGTGCGTGGCGCTGATCACCACGATTGCAGCGCCCGCGGCTTCGGCTGCCGCTATGCCGGCCGGCGCGTCCTCGAAGACGAGGCAGTCGCGCACATCGACGCCGAGCCGTGCGGCCGCCAGCCGGAAGCAGTCGGGCGCCGGCTTGCCGCGAGCCACGTCCTCCGCCGCGACGATCACGGCGGGAGCCGGAATGCCGGCGGCCTGCAGGCGCAGCAAGGCAAGTTCGCGCGGTGCCGAAGTGGCGATCGCCCAGCTTCCAGGCGGCAGCGACGCCAAGAAGGCCGCGGCGCCGGCAATCGGGCGAATGCCCTCGACATCGGCCGCCTCGGCCTGCAAAAGCGATTCGGCTTCGCGGGCAGGATCGACGCCTGGGAGCGCCAGCCGGCCGATGGTCTCGATCGCCCGCACGCCGTGGATGGTCGGCAGGAATGCGGCGACGTCAAGACCTTGCCGATGCGCCCACGCTGCCCAGACCCTTTCCGCCGCGGCGATCGAATTGAGAATCGTGCCGTCCATATCGAACAGTAAGGCCGCGAATTTTCTGCCTGCGAACATCGGCTTTCCCGGGTCATCTTGGAGGGATTATGTCAAAAGACGCGTGTCGATCGACCGTAACGTTGCCGCGTCCGTATGGGAAGCCGCGAGGCGTCGTTTTCGACGTTTGCAAGGAACCGCCGCACACTCTCCTGCGTTGACCACCACTATCTTCCATGACGATCGTAGGGGGACGGCGATGCTGATCAGGCTCGGCTATGAAATTGCCATTGAATGCGCTGCAGCCACGCCGATTGTTTCGCTGCTCGAGATCCATCGGGATCGCCAGGCCGACATCAAGCGGCAGACGCGCGTGCTGACGTCGCCGTCGGTTCCGACCAGGGTCTACCACGATCTTTTCGGCAATAGCTGCCGCCGCTTCACGGCTCCGGCCGGAAGCTTTCGCATCCTTTATGACGCGGTGGTCGAGGACAGCGGCGAGATGGACGAAGTCAGCACGCTGGCCGGGGAAGTCCCGGTTGCCGAATTGCCGGACGGGGTGCTCGGCTATCTGCTCGGCAGCCGTTACTGCGAGACCGACCATCTCGGCGACCTGGCCTGGCAACTTTTCGGCCAGCTTCCGCCGGGCTGGGCGCGGGTGCAGGCGATCGTCGACTATGTCCACAACCGCCTGTCCTTCGGCTACGGCTATGCGCGCTCGACCCGCACGGCGGCGCAGGCGCATGAGGAGCGCGTCGGCGTCTGCCGCGACTTTGCCCATCTGGCGATCACGCTCTGCCGCTGCATGAACATCCCGGCCCGCTACGTGAACGGCTATCTCGGCGATATCGGCGTGCCCGCCGATCCGGCGCCGATGGATTTCTCGGCCTGGGTGGAAGTGTTCCTCGACGGCAGATGGTACACCTTCGATCCTCGCCACAATGTGCCGAGGATCGGCCGCGTCGTCATAGCCCGCGGCCGCGACGCCACCGACGTGCCGCTGCTGCACAGTTTCGGCCCGCATCGGCTCAGCCTGTTCAAGGTCTGGACCCACGAGCAGGAAGGCAATCTGTTCAAGCCGCCCTATCGCGGCGTCGACAAGACCGTCAGCGCACGGATGCTGGCCTGATCTTCGGACACATTCGCAGTCCGGATTTCCACCTGCCGCCACTGCGGCAGCACTGATCCTGTTCGATACATCTCGTCTGTACCGGATTGGGACGCAGTCCAGCCGTCTCGAATTGCGAGCCCGAATCTTGGTAAGCGCTTTTTGAACAAAGCCGTGCCGACGCGGCTTTCGTTTACCCGCTGTTTACCTTGTCGCCGCTCGAAACCGTTTGGAAACAATGGCCTGAGCGGGGGCCGCTCGCTTTCCCGCGCCCGGCGGCGCGATCCGGTCGGATTCCTGCAATGCGCGTTCGGACAGCTGCAGGCTGTAGCGAATGGAGGCGGAAAGAATGCGGCGTTTCGGGGGTCTTGTTCAGGCGATCGGCGGCTTTGCCGGGGATCGCAGCGGAAATTTCGCGGTCCTGTTTGGTATAATCGGCTTAGTACTGGCGCTGAGTGTCGGCTTTGCCGTCAATGTATCCCAACTCTACAATGTGAAATCGAGCCTGCAAGGCGTCGTCGACGCTGCGGTCACCTCGACGGCCCGCGACCTGACGACCGGCGTCATCAGCGAGGCCGAAGCCAGCAAATCGGTGCAGGCCTTTCTCGATGCCAACAGCACGGCGGGTATCCTGCAGGACAATCAGATCGTTCTCGACAAACTGACCGTCGACCAGACCGCCAGGACCGTTCAGGCGGACGTTCATGTCAATGTCAGCTATTATTTCCCGCTTTTCAGCACGGGTAGCATGCAGCGCGTTCCCGCATCGACGACGGCTCTCTATTCGGACAAGCAGATCGAAGTCGCGATGATGCTCGATGTGACCGGCTCGATGGCAGGCCAGAAAATCATCGATCTGCGGACGGCTGCGGCGAATGCCGTCGACAGTTTTCTGGGCGGTCAGGACACCTCCAAACCGCGCGTGCGGGTTGCCATCGTACCTTATGCCAATTCGGTGAATGCCGGTACACTTGCCGCCAGCAGCGTCTATGTGGAAACCACCGCCAGCCAACGCAAACAGGCGCCGGCCAATGACGCTGTGCAGTATGTCTCGGGGCTCATCCGTCCTGACAATTGCGCCACCGAACGCAAGGGGACCTACCAATATTCGGACGCAGGCCCCGACGCCAGCATGGTCAACCGCGACTACCTGCTGTCGTCCTTCGCCTGGCAAACCGGCACCGCCGCCTGCCCGGCCGCCACGCTGATGCCGCTGACGGCGGATGCGACGGCGCTCAAGACTGTCATCAAGAATTTCGTCGCCTCCGGCGGCACTGCCGGCCATATCGGCGTGCAGTGGACCTGGTACATGCTCTCGGAGAACTGGGGGGGCATCATGAGGACTTCGCAGCGGCCGGCCAAGATGGATCCAAGAAAGGTCGCCAAAATCGCGATCCTGATGACCGACGGCGAATTCAACCTGTCCTACTTCGATGCGAGCACGGTGAGCGACGTCTACAATGACGCCGGCAAGGAGCCGACCCGCACGGCCGCCAAGAAACTTTGCGCTGCCATGCGCGACAACGGCATCGAGATCTTCACTATTGGGTTTGACCTAAACGAAACGAATGCCAAGGCGACGCTCCAGGATTGCGCGAGCCCGGACACCGCCAAGATCAAGCACTTCTACCAAGCTGCCAATGGAACCGAACTCAACCAGGCTTTCCAGGACATAGCGCGCAACGTCGAGATGTTGACCGTAACCAAATAAGGGACAACAGCCCAAAAAGGAAAAGGCCGCCGCTTCTCGCGAAGTCGGCGGCCTTCCGTGTTTCCGTCCATGGCGCGGCTCCTGGCGGCGACGGTTGGTCGCCAGCCGCGCATCTCGCGCCTTAACGGGAAGACTGCTTCCCGAAAGTGCGATCCGCTGAGGCCACGTTCTGGAAAACGAAATCACTCGACATCGGATCACCTCCTTTCGATTTGTTGAACACTTCCTCATGATGGGGTGTCATCCGGCAAATGGCAAGGCGCGGCACTCGAAAATCCTGAACAAGCGTGCTTGTGCACTCGGGCGGCTTGCGGCCGGCCGATCGGGCAGGCAAGATCGAGCCGCGATTGTTCCGGGCCGTTATTTGCCGGGTAAGGGAGGACGGGGATGGAGGCAGCCGAGAGAGCGGCCCGGATTGTTCGGACGGTCATCGAGACGCTGAAGCCGGGTTTCGCGGTGAGGCTGTGGACAGGCGAGCGGATCGGCCCGGCTACCGGCCCGGTGCTCACTATCAACGACCAGGACATCGTCTGGCAGATCGTACGTCGGCCCTCTTTATCGACGCTGATCGAGATGTGGATTGCCAAGGCGGTCGACGTCGAAGACGGATCGCTGTTCGATTTCTACGCCTTGCCCACGCACGGCAAGCTCAGGACGAAGCTCAAGACATTGCCGAAGCTGGCGATCCTGCGCGACCTGCCGGCGGTGCTGTTTTCGCGAAAACAGATGACGACGCGAACCGATCTTTCCGGCCGCAATCCTTTCGTCAGCGGTTCGAGCAAGGAGGCGATCCAGCATCATTACGACATTTCCAACGCATTCTACCGGCTCTTCCTCGACGAGCGCATGGTCTATAGCTGCGGCTACTTCAAGGATTTCGCCAACGATATCGATCAGGCCCAGAGAGACAAGCTCGACCATATCTGCCGCAAGCTTCGCCTGAAGCCCGGCGACAGATTGCTCGACATCGGCTGCGGCTGGGGAGCGATGCTCATCCATGCGGTGAAGAATTATGGCGTCGTCGGCCACGGCGTTTCGCTATCGGAAGCACAGACCGAACTCGCCCGTGAACGCATCCGCGCCGCCGGGCTGGAGGACCGCATCACCATCGAGATCAAGTCCTATGCCGAGCTGTCCGGCTCCTTCGACAAGATCTCCTCGATCGGCATGTTCGAGCATCTGGGGCTTGCCAACCATGCGGCCTATTTCTCGAGGATCCATCGCCTGCTCAAGCCCGGCGGCATCTATCTGCACCACGCCATCACCCGGCGCGACAAGGGCAGCTTGAAGAAGACGCTGCGCAAGGGGCCGGAATTCAAGGCGCTGATCAAATACATTTTTCCGGGCGGCGAACTCGATACGATCGGCATGACGCTCGGCAATCTCGAGGCGCACGGCTTCCTCGTCTACGACGTCGAAAACTTGCGCGAGCACTATGCGCGCACCTGCAGGCTATGGGCAGAGCGTCTCCACGCACGCTTCGACGAAGCCATCGCCGAGGTCGGCGAAGCCAAGGCGCGGCTCTGGCTGCTTTATCTGACCGGTTGCTCGATCACCTTCGAACGCGCCTCGGCGCAGATCTTCCAGACCGTTGTCACTAGGCGCGCGCGCGGCCCGAGCGGCCTGCCGCCGACGCGGGCGGATTTGTATCGATAGCTACAGGAGGCGCATCGTGGCGCCGATCTCGACGCGGGCCGGTCGGTCGACGGTGCAGTAGACGCCGAGGTTATGGGCGTTGTGGCGGACCAGGCTGCGCAGGATTGCCGGGTCGTGGTCGAACCCGTTCTGGCCAATGATGGTGAAGCCGCAGCGGCGGCACGGCTCGGAGATGGTCAGGAGCAGGTCGCCGATTGCCAGCTTGCACCCGATCCATTCCGTCTCGGGAAACGACCCCTCGACCTCTGGCATATCGACGACGATGTTGGGGCGGAAGCGGCGCGCGTCGGCGGCGCCCTCTGGATGCAGCACTTTCAAACGCGCCAGTGAGGCGGTGGTCAGCAGATGAATAGGGGTTTTGACGTAGCGTTCCGTCAGCAGGGGGCCGAGGTAATCCGGAGCCGCATTTTCCCGGCGGAACGGCCGGATGGAAGCCGCAAAGCCGAGATACGCGGAAACCGCGCGATCACTTTGCGCGCCAGGTGCCGAAAGCCAGCGTCCGTCGGGGATGGCGACCTCCAGCCTGCCGGCCTGCGACAGCCGGGTGCGGATGCGGGGCACCTTGTGCCATTTCGCTTCGCGGTCGGGCCGCGCGATTTCATCGGTCGAGGTATCGACAAGACCAAACAGGCGGTCGCCTTCGACGGTATACCAGTCGACGGAGATCGCCTCCTGAAACTCGCCGGCGAGCGAGCTCGCGGGATAGCGCCAAAGCTCGGTGACGGCGCCCAATGCGGGTTGCATCAGCCCTTCTTGTTTTGCCGGTTGGCGATCAGGTCGTCGACGACTGCCGGGTCGGCGAGCGTCGAGGTGTCGCCGAGCGCGGCAAAATCATCCTCGGCGATCTTGCGCAGGATGCGCCGCATGATCTTGCCGGAACGGGTCTTCGGCAGGCCGGGCGCGAACTGGATCTTGTCGGGCGAAGCGATGGCGCCGATCTCCTTGCGGACATGGGCGACGAGCTCCTGGCGCAATTCCTCGCTTGGCGTCTCGCCGGCCATCAGCGTGACATAGCAGTAGATGCCCTGGCCCTTGATATCGTGCGGGTAGCCGACGACGGCGGCCTCCGAGACCTTCTCATGCGAAACCAGCGCCGATTCGACCTCGGCGGTGCCCATCCGGTGGCCGGAGACGTTGATGACGTCATCGACGCGGCCGGTGATCCAGTAGTAGCCGTCAGCATCGCGGCGGCAGCCGTCGCCGGTGAAGTACCTGCCCTTGTAGGTCGAGAAATAGGTCTGTACGAAGCGGTCGTGATCGCCATAGACGGTGCGCATCTGGCCCGGCCATGAGTCGGCAATGCAAAGGTTGCCGCTGGCTTCGCCTTCCAGTACCTTGCCGTCGGCGTCGACCAGCTGCGGCTTGACGCCAAAGAAGGGCCGCGTCGCCGAACCCGCCTTGAGGTGGGTGGCGCCCGGAACCGGCGTGATCATGATGCCGCCGGTCTCGGTCTGCCACCAGGTGTCGACGATCGGCACCTTGCCGTTGCCGACGACGTTGAAATACCACTCCCAGGCTTCCGGATTGATCGGCTCGCCGACGGTGCCGAGCACGCGCAGCGACTTGCGCGACGTTTTGGTGACATGGGCATCGCCGGCGCCCATCAGCGCGCGCAGCGCCGTCGGCGCCGTGTAGAAGATGTTGACCTTGTGCTTGTCGATCACGTCCCAGAAACGCGACTGCGACGGGTAGTTCGGCACGCCTTCGAACATCAGCGTGGTGGCGCCGTTGGCGAGCGGCCCGTAGACGATATAGCTGTGGCCGGTGACCCAGCCGACATCGGCGGTGCACCAGTAGATATCGCCCTCATGATAGTCGAAGACATATTGGTGGGTCATCGAGACATAGACGAGATAGCCGGCGGTGGTATGCAGCACGCCCTTCGGCTTGCCGGTCGAGCCGGATGTGTAGAGGATGAACAGCGGGTCCTCGGCGTTCATCTTCTCGGGCTTGCATTCGGCCTTAACCGTGGCGACCTCGTCATGGTACCAGACGTCGCGCCCGGCGGCCCAGCCGGTTTTGCCGCCGGTGCGGCGCACGACCAAGACCTTTTCGACTTTCGTTCCGGCCTTGGCGGCGATCTCGATCGCCTTGTCGGTGTTCTCCTTCAGCGGGATAGTCTTGCCGCCGCGCAGGCCTTCGTCGGCGGTGATGACGAAGGTCGACTTGCAGTCGTCGATGCGTCCGGCCAGCGCATCCGGCGAAAAGCCGCCGAAGACAACCGAATGAATGGCGCCGATGCGCGTGCAGGCGAGCATCGCATAAGCGGCCTCCGGGATCATCGGCATGTAGATGGTGACGCGGTCGCCCTTCTTAACGCCGTGCTTCTTCATCACATTGGCGAGGCGGCAGACATGTGCGTGAAGTTCGTTATAGGTGATCTTCCTGTCGTCGTAGGGATTGTCGCCTTCCCAGATGATGGCGGTCTGTTCGCCGCGCTTCTTCAGATGCCGGTCGATGCAGTTCCACGAAACGTTTGTCTGGCCATCCTCGAACCATTTGATCGAAACCTTGCCGTCGAAGGACGTGTTCTTGACCTTGCTGTAGGGCTTGAACCAGTCGATGCGCTTGCCGTGCTTGCCCCAGAACTTGTCCGGGTTGTTGACGCTGTCGGCGTACCATTTCAGGTAGGCGTCATTGTCAATCAGCGCGTTCTTCTTCCACGCCGGCTGGACGCGATGGACATGAACATCGGACATTTCTTCGCCTTCCTCCCCAAAACCAAACCGCCGGCTTGACCGCCGGCAGGATCGCGGCGATGCGGCCGCGAATTCGCGCGCATTATTAACAGTTCGGCGGTGACGGCAACATTAGACGTTGGATTCGCGCGGCGGGATGCCGCAGGTGCCTTGCCCGGCGGTGTCAGCACTCTCGTGAGGCGGCTGCTAAGCGCATGTTTTTGCGGGAGGAATCTGATTTGATCGTAGAAATATCAATAGACGAATAAGCAAATGGGGTGCACAATTTCAGGCTGGGAGGAAGGAGAATCAACCAGGGGACCGGCAATGCGCGACCATTCAGAAATGGACCTGATGCTCAAGGGCTATGGCTTGACCACGGCCAAGATTCTTTATCACTTCCCAGATCATCCGCATCTGCTGCAGAGCTTCATCTGGCAGGATTACGACATCGCCCCGAAATTTCCCGTGCTGATCCGCTTCATCGAGTTCTGGAAGGCCAAGCTCGAAGGCCCGCTGCATTCGGTCAGCTACACGCACCAGAAGCTGATCGCGCCGAACGAATGGCGCAAGGTCGACGGCGAGTTCGTTCTGCATTAGCCGGGCGGGCGGCAGTCTGGGAGCCGCCGCCCAGCTTTTGGAGCGTCAGACTGCGGGCGGGTTCAGCCGGGCAAAACCCTCCTGCCGGCGATAGGGAAAATACGGATAGGGTGCGGTGACCTCACTTGCCGTGTCGAGCTTCTTCATCTGCTCGGCTGTCAAGGACCAGCCGACGGCGCCGAGATTCTGGCGCAACTGCTCCTCATTGCGCGCGCCAATGATGACGGAGGCGACGGTCGGCCGCTGCAGCAGCCAATTGATGGCGATCTGCGGTATGGTCTTGCCGGTTTCCTCGGCGACAACATCAAGCGCGTCGACGACCCGATAGAGATGCTCATCCTCGACGGGCGGTCCGAAGCTTGCCGTGTCGTGCAGCCGGCTTTTCTCAGGCAGCTTCTGGCCACGGCGGATCTTGCCGGTCAGGCGGCCCCAGCCGAGTGGGCTCCACACCAGCGCACCGACGCCCTGGTCGAGGCCGAGCGGCATCAACTCCCATTCATAATCGCGTCCGACCAGCGAGTAATAGACTTGATGGGCGACGTATCGGGGATAGCCATGTCTATCCGCCAGGCCGAGCGACTTCATCACTTGCCAGCCGGAAAAATTGGAGACGCCGACATAACGCAGCTTGCCGGCGCGCACGAGACTGTCCAACGTCGACAGCACCTCCTCGATCGGTGTTGCGGCGTCGAAGGCGTGCAGTTGCAGCAGGTCGATGTAATCGGTGCCAAGACGCTTCAGCGCGTCTTCGACGGCCTTGATCAGGCGTGAACGTGACGAGCCGGCATCGTTGGGACCGTCGCCCATCGGCAGCGAGGTCTTGGTCGAGATCAGCACGGCGTCGCGGCGGCCCTTGATGGCAGCGCCGAGCACTTGTTCGGAAGCGCCATTCGAATAGACATCGGCGGTGTCGAACAGGTTGACGCCGGCCTCAAGGCAGATGTCGACCAGCCGCCGTGCTTCCGCCGCATCGCTGTTGCCCCAGGCACCGAACAGCGGGCCTGAACCGCCGAAGGTTCCAGCGCCGAACGAGAGCACCGGAACCTTCAGGCCTGATGCGCCAAGATTTCGATAATCCATGGGTTTGCTCCTTGTGGAAGGATGGCTGTTTCAAAGATTGGCTCAGGTTTGCGTTCTATGACCGCGCGATTTCCGGTGTAGCGAGGACAGGATCTCGGTCGAGACGCAGCGCAAACGCCGCTACGGCAAGCGCTGAAAGTGGCAACAGCGCCGCGACCCAGGTGACGGCACCGAGGCCGGGACCATGGGCGATGACCACGCCGCCGAGCCAGGCGCCGGCCGCATTGCCGAGGTTGAAGGCGGCGATGTTGAAGGATGAAGCTAGGCTCTGGCCGGCGCCTTGCGCCTTCTGCAACACCCATAACTGTAGCGGCGCGACGGTGGCGAAGGCGGCGGCGCCGAGCAGGCCGACATAGATAACGGCCATGACCTGGCTGTGCAGGGCGAAGGTCATGGTGCCGAGCACCAGCGCCAGCACGACGAGACTGCCGAGAACGGACGGTACCAGCCAGCGATCGGCGAACTTGCCGCCGGCGAGGTTGCCGGCGATGAGGCCGCCGCCGAAGACCAGCAGGATCGGCGACACCGCTGTCTCGTCAAAACCGGTGATCTCGGTCAGCAACGGGGCGATGTAGGTGAAGACGGCGAAGACGCCGGCATAGCCAAGCACGGTGGTGGCAAAGCCAAGCAGGACCGGCGCGCGGCCGAGCAAGGCGAGATCGGCGCGCAAATTGCTCTTCTCAGGCTCTGTTCGGCTGCGCGGCACCAGCAGCAGAATGATGGTAAAGGCGGCGATGCCGACCAGGGTCACCGCCCAGAAGGTCGCGCGCCAGCCGAAGGCTTGGCCGAGCCATGTGCCGAAGGGCACGCCGAGGATGTTGGCGATGGTCAGGCCGGTGAACATCAGGGCGATCGCCGAGGCTTTCTTGTTGGGCGCCACCAGTCCGGTCGCCACGACCGAGCCGACGCCGAAGAAGGTACCGTGGGCGAAGGCGGTCAGTACGCGCGCACCCATCAGCGTCCAGTAGTCTGGGGCAAGCGCACAAGCGAGGTTGCCCAGCGTGAAGATCGCCATCAGCGCCAGAAGCACGGTCTTGCGCGGCCAACGGCCGGTCGCGATCGTCAGCAGCGGCGCGCCGATGACGACGCCCAGCGCATAGCCAGAAATCAGCTGGCCGGAAGCTGAGATCGAGACGCCGAGATCGGTGCTGACGTCGAGCAGCAGGCCCATGATGACGAATTCGGTGACGCCGATGCCAAAGGCACCGGCGGCAAGAGCGTAAAGAGCAAGGGGCATGGCGGTTCCCACTTCGATGACGACCAGTTTTGACGACGGGCGCCGTGTCCTCCCACGCCCCGATCCGGAAGATCGTGCCGCGATGTGCTGTGAACCAGCCTTGCATCGGGCACATCGTCTGTGAAATAGATTCACCAATGGCCAGGCCCGACATCAATCGCTCCGGCGAGATCGAAGTGTTCGTCCGCGTCGTCGAGGCGGGCAGCTTTTCAGCCGCTGCCCGCGCGTTGCGGATGACGCCGTCGGCGGTGAGCAAGCTGATCGCGCGGCTGGAGGCGCGGCTTGGTGCGCGGCTGGTCAGCCGTTCGACGCGCAAGCTGCAACTGACGCCGGAGGGGGCGGCGTTCTTCGACAGCGGCGTGCGCGTCCTTGCCGACATGGCGGCGGCCGAGCGCGAGGCAGCGGCGGGTGCCGCGCCGCGTGGCCGGCTGCGGATCAACAGCTACGTGCCTTTCGGGCAGCATCGGCTGATCCCGCTTTTGCCGCGTTTCCTAGAGCGCTACCCCGAAATCTCGGTCGATCTGGTGTTGACCGACGATGTCATCGACCTGATGGAGGAGCGCGCTGACGTCGCCATCCGCGCCGGGCCGCTCGGCGAATCACGGCTGGTGGCGCGCAAGCTCGGGCAGAGCCGGGTGGTCGTCGTTGCGGCGCCATCGTATCTCGAAGCGCGTGGCACGCCCAAGACGCCCGCCGACCTCGATCGTCACAACCGGATGGGATTCCGTTTCGTTCGTCACCTCGAGGGCTGGCCTTTTATCGACGCGGCCGGCAAACCGATCACCCTGTCGATCATCGGAAATACGCTGGTCAGCGACGGCGAGGCGATGCGGCTGATGGCGCTCTCGGGGGCGGGCATCGCCCGGCTGGCACGCTGGCATGTGGAGGCCGACATTGCCGCCGGCCGGCTGCTGCCGCTGCTGGAAGAGTTCAATCCCGGCGACGAGGAACTCACCCACGCCGTCTATGTCGGCCAAGGCAAGTATCTGCCGGCGCGGGTGCGGGCGTTTTTGGACTTTTTGGTCGAGACTGTCCGGCTGACTTGAGCCCAAAAAAAGATAGGGAGCCTGCCGGCTCCCGAAGCATCAAATCGAAGGTAAATTGAACTACTTTTTCGGCACAAAGGGCGCCGGCCGCCGGCCGGCCGCCTGACGCTCCAGCATCCAGCCCGGGTATTCGGCGGGCAGGGCACTGACTTCGTCGAGGCGAACAAGATCATCGGCATCGAGCTGCAACTCGGTGGCTGCAAGGTTCTGTTCCAGCTGCTCCATGCGGCTGGCGCCGATGATGACGCTCATCACGAATGGCTTGGCCAGGACATAGCCGAGCGCCACCGTGGCGACGCTGACGCCGTGCTTGACGGCGATCTCGCGCATGACAGCGACCGCTGCCCAGGCACGGTCCTCATTGACCGGCGGGAAATTGAAGCTGGCGCGACGGCCCTCGCCATTGCCGGGGGCGCCCGGTCCGTATTTGCCGGAGAGCAGGCCGCCAGCCATCGGCGACCAGACCATCAGCCCGAGTTTCTCCTCGTTGAGCAGCGGCACGATTTCGCGCTCGAGATCGCGGCCGGCGATCGAATAATACGACTGCACGGTCTCGAAGCGGGCAAAGCCTTTGCGCTCCGCAATACCCAGCGCCTTGGCGATGCGCCAGGCCTGCCAGTTCGAGACGCCGACATAGCGGACCTTGCCGGCGGCAACCAGGTCGTCGAGCGCCCGCAGCGTTTCGTCGATCTGCGTCACCGTGTCGGTGCCGTGCAGCTGGTAGAGATCGATGTGATCGAGCTGTAGCCGCTCGAGGCTGCTCTCGACCGAATCCATGATGTGGCCGCGCGAGGAACCGCGCTGGTTCGGGCCGCCGCCCATGGCGCCATGAACCTTGGTGGCGATGATCACGTCCTGACGGTTGACGCCAAGGTTCCTGAGCGACTGGCCGAGAAGCCGTTCCGAGGCGCCGAAGGAATAGACATCCGCCGTGTCGAAGAAATTGACGCCGGCGGCGAGGGAGCGGGCAACGATCTCGTCGACGCCCTTCTGGTCGAGGCTGGCGATCAGGCCCCATTGGGCATTGTCGCCGGCCGCGCCGAACGTCATCGTGCCGAGGCAAAGTTCGGAGACGAACATCCCCGTATTTCCAAGTTGATTGTAACGCATGGTGGCTCCAGACGGGTTGAGAATAACTCGACCCATATAGGAACGAAACGTTCCGTTTCTATACGCTGGCTTAGTCAATGTCAGCCTGTGGCCTAAGGTCGGCTGCGCCTCATCTGGCGCCGAAAATCGCCGATCCAACCCTGACACTGGTCGCGCCGAAGGCGATCGCGGTTTCGTAGTCGCCGGACATGCCCATGGAGAGCTTGTCGACGCCGGCCTCGAGCCCAAGCTTTTCCAGCAGCGCGAAATGCGGACCGGGGTTCTCGTCGGCCGGCGGAATGCACATCAGCCCTTCGATGGCGAGGGCGTGAACCGAGCGGCAGCGGGCGACGAAGGCGACAGCCTCGCGTGGCTCGATGCCGGCCTTTTGCGGCTCGGAGCCGGTGTTGACCTGGACATAGAGCCTTGGCGTCCTGCCCTGCCTGGCGATTTCCTTGGCCAGCTCTGCGGCGATCTTTTCACGGTCGATGGTTTCGATGACGTCGAACAATGCCACCGCTTCCTTGGCCTTGTTCGATTGCAGCGGACCGATCAGATGCAGCTCGACGTCGGGAAACGCCGTCCGCAGTGCCGGCCATTTGGCTTGTGCTTCCTGGACGCGGTTTTCGCCGAAGACGCGCTGGCCGGCCTCGATGACGGGGCGGATATCGGCGGCGTCGAAGGTTTTCGAGACCGCGACCAGCGTCACCGCTCCGGCCTCACGGCCTGCCTCGCGCTCGGCGGCAGCGATCCTTGCCTTGACCGTGAAAAGCTGTTCGGCGGCGCTCGCCATGCCTATATCCTGCCTGTGTTTGGCTTTTCGCCGGATCGCCGCAGTTGACGGGTCCGGCAATCCATGGTGAACACCGCGACGACATTTCCTGAGCCGCCCGGGCATTGTCCGGCGGCTCGCGCATGCTTTTAAGTGAAAAACACCCGATGGCAACCGAACGATACAATCCGCGCGCGTCAGAGCCCAAATGGCAGAAGGCCTGGGACGCCAAGAAGCTGTTCGAAGCCGACAATGACGACCCGCGCCCGAAATACTACGTGCTGGAGATGTTCCCCTATCCGTCCGGGCGCATCCATATCGGCCATACCCGCAACTATACGATGGGCGATGTGGTGGCGCGCTACAAGCGGGCCAAGGGTTTCAATGTGCTGCACCCGATGGGCTGGGACGCCTTTGGCATGCCAGCCGAAAACGCGGCGATGCAGAACAAGGTCCATCCCAAGGACTGGACCTATCAGAACATCGCCGCCATGCGCGAGCAGCTCAAGGTCATGGGCCTGTCGCTCGATTGGGCGCGCGAGTTCGCCACCTGCGATGTCGACTACTATCACCGCCAGCAGATGCTGTTCCTCGATTTCGTCGAGAAGGGGCTGGTGACGCGCAAATCCTCCAAGGTCAACTGGGATCCGGAGGACATGACGGTGCTTGCCAACGAGCAGGTCATCGACGGACGCGGCTGGCGCTCAGGCGCGCTGGTGGAACAGCGCGAGCTGACGCAGTGGTTCTTCAAGATCACCGATTATGCGCAGGATCTGCTGGATTCGCTCGATCAGCTCGACGACTGGCCGGAAAAAGTGAAGCTGATGCAGGCGAACTGGATCGGCCGTTCAGAAGGGCTGCTGATCCGCTGGCCGCTGGTCAAGCCAATCGCCGGCGAGCATGAGCTCGAAGTCTATACGACCAGGCCCGACACCATCTTCGGCGCGTCCTTCATGGCGATTGCGGCCGACCATCCGCTGGCCAAAAAGGCCGCCGAGGACAATCCGGCGGTGGCAAAGTTCATCGACGAAGTCCGCCATATGGGCACTTCGGCGGCGGCCTTGGAGACGGCCGAGAAGAAGGGTTTCGATACCGGCACTCGCGTCGTCCATCCGTTCGACGAGAGGTGGACGCTACCCGTCTACGTCGCCAATTTCGTGCTGATGGACTATGGCACCGGCGCCATCTTCGGCTGCCCGGCACATGACCAGCGCGACCTCGACTTCGCCAACAGATACGGCCTTCCGGTCATTCCGGTGGTGATGCCGGAAGGCGAGAATCAAGGAAGCTTCCAGGTCATCGACGAGGCTTACGTCGATGATGGCGCGATGATCAATTCGCGCTTCCTCGACGGCATGAAGCCGGATCAGGCATTCGACGAGGTGGCGAAGCTGCTGGAACAAAGGACCATCGGCAACCGGCCGATGGCCGAGCGCAAGGTGAATTTCCGCCTGCGCGACTGGGGCATTTCGCGCCAGCGCTATTGGGGCTGCCCGATCCCGATGATCCATTGCGAGGATTGCGGCGTGGTGCCGGTGCCGAAAGCCGACCTGCCGGTCAAGCTGCCGGACGACATCGAGTTCGACCGGCCGGGCAATCCGCTCGATCGCCATCCGACATGGCGGCACGTCAAATGCCCGCGTTGCGGCAAGGATGCGCGGCGCGAAACCGACACGATGGACACATTTGTCGATTCTTCGTGGTATTTCGCGCGCTTCACCGCGCCGTGGGCAAACGATCCGACCGATCCCGAGGCCGCGACTGAATGGCTGCCGGTCGACCAGTATATTGGCGGTATTGAGCATGCGATCCTGCATTTGCTCTATTCGCGCTTTTTCACCCGCGCCATGCGCGAGACCGGCCATGTCGATCTCGCCGAGCCGTTCAGGGGCCTGTTCACGCAAGGCATGGTGGTACACGAGACCTATCGGGTTGGCGGCGCCTCGAACGGCCGCTGGCTTGCGCCAAGCGAGGTCAGGCTGGAAGACGCCGACGGCAAGCGCCGCGCCTTCGAAATCGCCACCGGCGAAGAGGCGGTGATCGGTCCGCTCGAAAAAATGTCGAAGTCGAAGAAGAATACGGTGAGTCCGGAAGAGATCACCGACGGCTACGGCGCCGATACGGCGCGCTGGTTCATGCTGTCGGACTCGCCGCCCGAGCGCGATGTCGAATGGACCGACGAGGGTGCGGCCGGCGCGCATCGCTTCATCCAGCGCATCTGGCGCCTGGTGTCGACGGCTGCCGAATCGCTCGCCGGAGTCCGGCCAGAGGCGGCGAAGGACGGCGAGGCCGGGACAGTGTCCAAGGCCGCGCACAAGATCCTGAAGTTGGTCGGCGAGGATATCGAAAAGCTCGCCTTCAACCGCGCCATCGCCCGCATCTATGAGCTCGCCAATGCCTTGACCGTACCGCTCAACGAGGCGGCAGAGGGCAAGGCCGGTCCGGCCCTGCAAGCGGCCTGCCGTGAGGCCGTCGAGATCCTGGTGCACCTGATCGCGCCGGTCATGCCGCATCTGGCCGAGGAGTGCTGGCAGACGCTCGGCGGCACCGACCTTGTCGCCGAACGGCCCTGGCCGGACTACGATGCCTCGCTTGTCGTCGACGCCGAGATCGTGCTGCCGGTCCAGGTCAACGGCAAGAAGCGCGGTGATTTGACAATTGCCCGCGACGCGGACCAAGGTGCGGTCGAAAAAGCGGTTCTGGCTCTCGAGTTCGTGCAGAAAGCGCTCGAAGGTAAGGCGCCGCGCAAGGTGATCATCGTGCCGCAGAGGATCGTCAATGTCGTTGCCTGATCCGAAAAAAGCGGAGCTGACGCTGCGCCGTGTCGTGCTTTACGGGCTGCTCGCCTCGGTGGCGCTGGTTTCCGCCTGCACGGTGCGGCCGCTCTATTCGAGCGCGCCGCTGATCGCCGGCTCGCAGGTCGGCGCCGCTGCCGAGCTGGCATCGATCTCGGTCAAGCCGGTCAAGACCCGCTACGCCCAGCAGGTCCGCAACAATTTGATCTTCGCGCTCGGCCAGGGCGCCGGCGAGCCGGCTTCGCCGGTCTATTCGCTTGATCTCGGCGTCTCCGAACTCGTCGAATCGGCGGCAATCGAGCAGGTCACGACCGACGAGGACGAGCCGACCGCCGGCACTGTGACGCTGACTGCCAACTATGTGCTCAGCGATGCCAAGACGGGCACGGTCATAGCGAGGGGCAAGCGCTCGATTCCGTCGTCATACGACAGGCCGCGCCAGGAATTCGCGTCATACCGGGCCCAGATCGACGCCGAGAACCGTGCGGCGCGCGAGCTGGCAGATGTGCTGCGGCTGTCGATTGCCCAGGATCTGATCAAGCACGGCAGGCCGGCGGCAAGCTAGGTCTTTCCAGAGTGCGCAATCTGCAAAAAAAGGCCGATTGCTCGGCCTTTTTTGTTCGTAGGACAGTCGCTTCAGCCGATCTTCTGCCCGGTCTTTGCCCAGTCGGCGAGGAACAGTTCCAGGCCCTTGTCGGTCAGCGGGTGCTTGACCAGCGCCTTGAGCGTCGCCGGCGGCGCGGTGATGACATCGGCACCGATCAGCGCCGCCTGCTTGACATGGTTCACGGTACGCACCGAAGCGGTCAGGATTTCAGTCTGGAAGTCATAATTGTCGTAGATGGTGCGGATATCGGCAATCAGCTCCATGCCGTCCCAGCCGCTGTCGTCGATGCGGCCGACGAAGGGCGAGATGAAGGAGGCGCCGGCCTTGGCGGCGAGCAGCGCCTGGGTGGCCGAGAAGCACAGCGTGACGTTGACCATGCGGCCGTCCGACCGGATGTCCTTGCAGGCTCTCAGGCCGTCGAGCGTCAGCGGCACCTTGATGCAGACATTGTCGGCGATCCTGGCCAGGATCTTGGCCTCCGCCATCATGTCCTTGTATTCGGTGGCGACGACTTCGGCCGAGACTGGGCCCTTGACGATCTCGCAGATCTCTCTTGTGACGTCGGCGATCTTGCCGCCGGATTTCAGGATCAGCGACGGATTGGTGGTTACGCCGTCGAGCAGCCCCAAATCGTTCAGCTCGCGGATTTCCTTGACATCGGCGGTGTCGACAAAAAATTTCATGGCGGTCTCCTGAAGATTTTTCATGTGCACGTCATGCACATTTGGGGTCGGACTTTGATCTAGACCAAAGTCGGGGCAAGGTCACGCCTCATGATCGAAGATTCGCCCTTTGTCGCGGCCGCACCGGTGCTGGTGCCGATGCCCGCCGAGCGCCCCTACACCTATGCCGTGCCGGCTGGCATGCGCGTCGTGCCGGGCTCGATCGTGCGCGTTCCGCTTGGGCCCCGCCAGGTCGCCGGCATCGTCTGGGACGGCGCCGTCGAAAAGGTCGACGCGAAGAAATTGCGGCCGATCGAGCAGGTTTTCGACTGCCCGCCGATCGACCGCGCGATGCGGCGTTTTGTCGATTGGGTGGCGCAGTACACGCTGTCGCCGCCCGGCATGGTGGCGCGCATGCTGCTCAGGGCGCCGGAGGCGTTCGATCCGGAGCCGTGGATCGAAGGGCTGCAGCGCACCTTCGCCAAGCCCGACCGGATGACGGAGGCGAGGATGCGCGTGCTGGAGACAGCCGAAGGCGGACTTGCCTGGACACGATCCGGCCTGGCGCATGCGGCAGGCGTGTCGTCGACGGTGGTGGACGGGCTGCGGGCGCAGGGCGTATTCCAGACGGTGATGATCCCGCCGCGGCCGGTGGTCGCAGCACCCGATCCCGGCTACGCCGTGCCTTCACTGATGCCGGACCAGAGCGAAGCAGCCGAGATGCTGCGCACCAACGTCGCGACCGGCACATTCGGCGTCACCCTGCTCGATGGTGTAACCGGATCCGGCAAGACGGAGGTCTATTTCGAGGCGGTTGCGGCCGCGCTCGATCGCGGCAAGCAGGTGCTGATCCTGCTGCCGGAAATTGCGCTGACCCACGCTTTTCTCGAACGCTTCCAGGAGCGGTTCGGTGCCAAGCCGGCGGAATGGCACTCGGATCTGCCGCCAAGGATGCGCGAAAAGGTCTGGCGGCAGGTAGCGGAAGGCGGCGTGCGGGTCGTCGCCGGCGCGCGCTCGGCGCTGTTCCTGCCGTTCAGGGAGCTTGGATTGATCGTAGTCGACGAAGAGCACGATCCCGCCTACAAGCAGGAGGATCGCGTCTTTTACAACGCGCGCGACATGGCCGTGGTGCGCAGCCATATCGGCGGCTTTCCGGTCGTGCTCGCCTCGGCGACACCGTCGGTCGAAAGCCGGGTCAATGCCAGCCAGGGCCGCTACAGCAGGGCGGTGCTTTCGGCGCGCTTTGCCGAGGCGGCACTTCCCGATCTCAAGACGATCGACATGCGCCGCGCGCCGCCTGCACGCGGCGGCTTCCTGTCGCCTGTACTGCTCGGCCATATACGGCAGACGCTGGAAAGAAAGGAACAGTCGCTGCTGTTCCTCAACCGGCGCGGTTATGCGCCGCTGACGCTCTGCCGGGTCTGCGGCCATCGCTTCGGCTGTCCGGTCTGCTCGGCCTGGCTGGTCGAGCACCGCTTTCGCGGCCAGCTCGTCTGCCACCACTGCGGGCACAATGAACGCCGGCCCGAAGCCTGTCCGGAATGCGGCACGCTCGATCATCTGGTCGCCTGCGGGCCGGGCGTCGAGCGCATCGCCGAGGAGGTCGTCGCGCATTTCCCCGATGCCCGCACCATCGTACTGTCGTCCGACCTGATGGGCGGCGTGCGGCGGCTGCGGCTCGAGCTTGAAGCCATCGCCAATGGCGAGGCCGACATCGTCATCGGCACGCAACTCGTCGCCAAGGGCCATAATTTCCCCAACATGACGCTGGTCGGTGTGGTCGATGCCGATCTCGGCCTTGCCAATGGCGACCCGCGCGCCGCCGAGCGCACCTTCCAACTGCTCAGCCAGGTGACCGGCCGCGCCGGTCGCACCGGCAAGAAAAGCCTCGGCCTGCTGCAGACCTTCCAACCCGACCACCCGGTGATGCGCGCGATCGTCTCAGGCGATGCCGAGGCCTTCTACGAGCGCGAGATCGCCGAGCGTGAGCGGGCGGGGCTGCCGCCCTTCGGCAGGCTCGCCGGCGTCATCGTCAGCGCGGCGACACGGGCCGAAGCCGAAGGGCACGCCCGTGGCCTGCGTCGCGCCGCGCCGCAAGCCGCCGACCTATTCGTGCTCGGCCCGGCCGAGGCGCCGCTGTCATTGATCGGCGGCCGCCATCGCTTTCGCCTGCTGATCCAGGGCGAGCGGCGCGCCGACATGCAAGGGTTCATTCGCACCATGCTGGCCGAGGGACCGAAGATAAGGGGCTCGGTGCGAGTCCAGGTCGACATCGACCCGCAGAGCTTTTTGTAAGCTGTCGAATTACCCTTTCGAGGCGCGTTCGGTGAATGGGTTCAGGTAAGGCACGTCGAGAATCGCAAAATGCCGGGTGTTGGCCGTCAAAACTGACAGGCCGTGCAAACGGGCAGTAGCTGCGATCAGAACGTCCGCCAGACCCGGATTGGCGCCTCTGGCGATCGTGGCGTCTTCCAGTTTTCCGGCTTCTCGCGCGATTGCTAAATCGATGGGAAGGATTCGCTGGTTGAACTCTAGAAGCAACCTTTCGAACCACTCATTGATGCGCTCTGCCTTCATATGCCCGCCCGCCCGCTTCAGTTTCGCGATTCCTCGTTCCACCTCCAAGATGACGATCGACGAGAGCTGCCAAGAGCCGCGTTCTCCTTGGTCGGCAACCCAGTTCTGCACGTGTGACGGAAACAAAGGCCGACCGGGTGCAAATGCCGAGAGAAAAGACGTCTCAAGCAGATAGCCGGTCAAAACTCCACTTCCCGCGACGGCGATTCGTTTCGCTCAAGCTCAATGCCGCCTGGATACTGAAGCAGGAAATCCACGAAGTCTTTTTGGCTGTTCTGCGGATAAAGTTTCCGTCCCTCACCGATTGGCACCACCATGACTGCGGGCTTGCCGTGCTTGGTGATAACCGTGGGCTCACCGTTCTCGGCAGCCTTCACAAGTGCGGAAAGGCTGGCCTTTGCCTCTCGTAGTTGCATCGTCTTCATGCCCGGAACCCTTGTGGTCTCATGTAGTCACAATATGGGAATTGTGCACAAAAAACAGCGCGTTGTGTAACGTCCTGTTAGCCCGGTCGAGACAACGGTCGGGCTCGCGTTGGGCTGACGCGCCGTAAATTGCGACGGCCCATCTGGCGCATGTCTCTTGCTTCGCTAGAATGCCCGAAAATTTTGAATATCCATTTACGAGGGGACAAGGATGGAATTTGCGTTTCCATGGCCGATGAGCCAGGGCGAGTGGCTGGCATGGTCAAGCGCCGTCGTGACCTTGCTTTTCGGGCTGCTGCTGTTCCTGGCGCCAGGGCTGGCCTTCCGGATTCTCAGGCTGCAGGTCAAGCCCGAGAAGGCGGCGGCGATCGCCGAAGGTCGCGGCAGGATGTCGGGCTTCTATCTCGGTGTCAGCCTGTGCTGCATCCTCTTGGCGCAGCCGCTGCTCTATATGGCGCTCGGCTTCTCCTGGCTGTTCACCGCCTTCGGCCGGCTGCTATCGATGATGTCGGACGGCGCCAACACGCCGTTCAACTGGGCTTCCATCGTCGTCGAGCTGGTGCTGGCGGCGCTGCCGCTTGCCTTCGCCTTCGGCTTTTTGCCCTGAATCAGGGATCAATCCGGGGTTGGTTGCTGAACTCGCCCGGCGGATGCGACAATAGTGCCTGAAAACCATGCCGGACGACGCATTGCGGTCTGAAAATGCCTGTGCTAGACGGCAATCGACTTTCGACCGGGGATAGCGGAAGCCGCGCCTCCGTGCTTGGAAAAATGCAGTAAGGTCAAAGATTTAGCCAGCGTTTTTGCTCGCGCCAACAATCTGCGGCCTGTCAGACAAGAGAAAAGACGGTCCGTGGCCCAATCGTCATCGCCAATCTCAGGTGTCGCAGAACGCTATGCGGGTTCGCTGTTCGAACTCGCGCTGCAGGCCAATTCGGTCGCCGGCGTCGAGGCCGACCTCAACAGGTTCGAAACGATGCTCGAAGGCAGCGCTGACCTTTCGCGGCTGATCAGGAGCCCTGTCTTCTCCAGCGAGGACCAGGCCAAGGCGATCGCCGCGATCGCCGACAGAGCAGGGATTACCGGCCTCACCGGCAATTTCCTGCGCGTCGTTGCCCAGAATCGCCGGCTGTTCGCCGTGCCCGGCATGATCAAGGCGTTCCGCCAGATCGCCGCCGAACACCGCGGCGAGACCGCTGCCGAGGTCACCTCGGCGCATGCGCTGACGCCTGCCCAGGAAACCGAGCTGAAAGCAGCGCTGAAAAGCGTCGCCGGCAAGGACGTGGCGATCACGGTCACCGTCGATCCGTCGCTGCTCGGCGGACTGGTGGTCAAGATCGGCTCGCGCCAGATCGATACGTCGCTCAAAACCAAACTCAATTCGCTCAAGCTTGCACTGAAAGAGGTCGGCTGATGGACATCCGCGCCGCGGAAATTTCCGCAATTCTGAAAGACCAGATCAAGAATTTCGGCAAGGAGGCCGAGGTCTCCGAAGTCGGCCAGGTGCTGTCCGTCGGTGACGGTATCGCCCGCGTCTACGGCCTCGACAATGTCCAGGCCGGCGAGATGGTCGAGTTCCCCGGCGGCATCCGCGGCATGGCGCTCAACCTCGAAGCCGACAATGTCGGCGTCGTCATCTTCGGCGCCGACCGCGACATCAAGGAAGGCGACACCGTCAAGCGCACCGGCGCCATCGTCGATGCGCCCGTCGGCATGGGCCTGCTCGGCCGCGTCGTCGACGCGCTCGGCAACCCGATCGACGGCAAAGGCCCGATCCAGGCCACCGAACGCAAGCGCGTCGACGTCAAGGCGCCCGGCATCATCCCGCGCAAATCGGTGAACGAGCCGATGTCGACTGGCCTCAAGGCCATCGACGCGCTGATCCCGGTCGGCCGCGGCCAGCGCGAGCTGGTCATCGGCGACCGCCAGACCGGCAAGACCGCGATCATCCTCGACACCATGCTCAACCAGAAATCGGTGCACGACAACGGCCCTGAGAAGGAAAAGCTGTACTGCGTCTATGTCGCCGTCGGCCAGAAGCGCTCGACGGTGGCGCAGTTCGTCAAGGTCCTGGAAGAGCGCGGCGCGCTCGACTATTCGATCATCATCGCCGCGACCGCCTCCGATCCGGCGCCGATGCAGTTCCTGGCGCCGTTCACCGCCTGCACCATGGGCGAATATTTCCGCGACAACGGCATGCACGCGCTGATCAGCTACGACGACCTGTCGAAGCAGGCCGTCGCCTATCGCCAGATGTCGCTGCTGCTGCGCCGTCCGCCGGGCCGCGAGGCCTATCCCGGCGACGTCTTCTACCTGCACTCGCGCCTGCTCGAGCGCGCCGCCAAGCTTAATGACGAAAATGGCGGTGGGTCTCTGACTGCGCTGCCGATCATCGAAACGCAGGCCAACGACGTGTCGGCCTATATCCCGACCAACGTCATCTCGATCACCGACGGCCAGATCTTCCTGGAAACCAATCTGTTCTTCCAGGGCGTGCGCCCGGCGGTCAATGTCGGCCTTTCGGTGTCGCGCGTCGGCTCCTCGGCGCAGATCAAGGCGATGAAGCAGGTTGCC
Organism: Mesorhizobium sp. M1006; assembly: GCF_040318825.1. Classification (NCBI taxonomy): domain Bacteria; kingdom Pseudomonadati; phylum Pseudomonadota; class Alphaproteobacteria; order Hyphomicrobiales; family Phyllobacteriaceae; genus Mesorhizobium; species Mesorhizobium sp. M1006. The sequence goes on along the minus strand of NZ_JAMYMZ010000029.1, from coordinate 20,177 downwards.
GGATCGATCAAGGGCGAGCTCGCGCAGTACCGCGAAATGGCTGCTTTCGCGCAGTTCGGCTCCGACCTCGATGCCGCCACGCAACGCCTGCTCAACCGCGGCTCGCGCCTGACCGAGCTGTTGAAGCAGCCGCAATTCTCGCCGCTCAAGGTCGAGGAGCAGGTCGCGGTGATCTTCGCCGGCGTCAACGGCTATCTCGACAAGCTGACGATCAACCAGGTCGGCAAGTTCGAGCATGGCCTGTTGTCGCATATGCGCTCGGCCGGCAAGGACGTGCTCGACGGCATCCGCAAGGAGAAGGCGCTGTCCGACGATCTGCGCGCCAGGCTGAAGGCAGAAATCGACGCCTTCGCCAAGACCTTTGCTTGAGCAGGACGGACGGGATCAGGTTTGAAGCATGCCTTCGTTAAAAGACCTTCGTAACCGTATCGCCTCGGTCAAGGCGACGCAGAAGATCACCAAGGCGATGCAGATGGTCGCCGCGGCGAAGCTGCGTCGCGCGCAGGAAGCGGCGGAAGCGGCGCGTCCCTATTCGGAGCGCATGGGCGCGGTGCTGGCCAATATCACCCAGGCGATCGGCGGCGGCGGCGATGCCCCGGCGCTGATGACCGGCACCGGCAAGGACGACGTGCATCTGCTTGTTGTCTGCACGGCCGAACGCGGCCTGTGCGGCGGCTTCAATTCGCAGATCGCCCGTTTTGCCCGCGACCACATCCGCAAGCTTCTGGCCGACGGCAAGCAGGTCAAGATCATCTGCGTCGGCAAGAAGGGGTTTGACATATTGCGCCGCGACTACGGCGCGCTGATCATCGAGCGTGTCGACCTGCGCGAGGTCAAGACGCTGGGCTTCGTCAATGCCGATGCCATCGCCAAGAAGGTGATCCACCTGTTCAACGAAGGCGGCTTCGATATCTGCACGCTGTTCTATTCGCAGTTCAAGTCGGTGATCAGCCAGATCCCGACGGCGCAGCAAATTATCCCGGCGGGCGCGCCTGCGGCTGGCGCGGAAGTGAGGGATGGCGGCAGCGCCGTCTACGAATACGAGCCGGAGCCGGGCGAGATCCTCTCCGATCTCATCCCGCGCAACATTTCCGTGCAGGTTTTTCGCGCGCTGCTCGAGAATGCTGCCGGCGAGATGGGCGCCAAGATGAGCGCCATGGACAATGCGACGCGCAACGCCGGCGACATGATCAACAAATTGTCGATCACCTACAACCGCCAGCGGCAGGCGCAGATCACCAAGGAATTGATCGAAATCATTTCGGGCGCCGAGGCGCTCTAGGCACGCTCACAAGGAGGTCATCGACCTCAAGCGTGTGAGAAACAAAGAGACGAAAAGGGTAAGGACGATGGCGAAAGCAGCGACCCCGAAGACGGCAGCCCCGAAGACCGCGGCACCAGCGAAGGCTCCGGCAGCAGCAAAGGCCGCTCCGGCCAAGAAAGCGGCAGCAACCAAGGTCGCCGCTGTGAATGCGCCGGCCGCCACCATCAAGAAAACCGGCCTGGCAGGCAAGGTTCGCCAGGTCATCGGCGCCGTTGTCGACGTCCAGTTCGGCGAACATCTACCGGCGATCCTGAACGCGCTTGAGACGATCAACGTCGGCAATCGCCTGGTGCTAGAGGTGGCCCAGCATCTGGGCGAAAACACCGTGCGCTGCATCGCCATGGACTCGACCGAAGGTTTGGTCCGTGGCCAGGACGTCTATGATACCGGCGCTCCGATCACCGTGCCGGTCGGCCCGGGCATGCTCGGCCGCATCATCAACGTCATCGGCGAGCCGGTCGACGAGGCAGGCCCGGTCGACGGCATCGAGATGCGCTCGATCCATCAGCCGGCGCCGACCTATGTCGAGCAGTCGACGGAAGCGCAGATCCTGGTCACCGGCATCAAGGTGCTCGACCTGCTGGCCCCCTATGCCCGCGGCGGCAAGATCGGCCTGTTCGGCGGCGCCGGCGTCGGCAAGACGGTGCTGATCCAGGAACTGATCAACAACGTCGCCAAGGCGCATGGCGGCTTCTCGGTGTTCGCCGGCGTCGGCGAGCGCACCCGCGAAGGCAACGACCTCTATCACGAGTTCATCGAGTCCGGCGTCAACAAGAAGGGCGGCGGCGAAGGCTCCAAGGCCGCGCTCGTCTATGGCCAGATGAACGAGCCGCCGGGCGCCCGCGCCCGCGTCGGCCTGACCGGGCTGACGGTTGCCGAATATTTCCGCGATCAGGGCCAGGACGTGCTGTTCTTCGTAGACAACATCTTCCGTTTCACGCAGGCGGGCTCGGAAGTGTCGGCGCTGCTCGGCCGCATTCCTTCGGCCGTGGGCTACCAGCCGACGCTGGCTACCGACATGGGGGCGCTGCAGGAGCGTATCACCACGACGACCAAGGGTTCGATCACCTCGGTGCAGGCGATCTATGTGCCGGCCGACGACCTGACCGACCCTGCACCGGCGACCTCGTTCGCCCACCTCGACGCGACGACCGTGCTCAACCGTGCGATTTCGGAAAAGGGCATCTATCCGGCGGTCGATCCGCTCGATTCGACCTCGCGCATGCTCGACCCGATGGTTGTCGGCGAAGAGCATTACCAGGTCGCCCGCCAGGTGCAGTCGATCCTTCAGCGCTACAAGTCGCTGCAGGACATCATCGCCATCCTGGGCATGGACGAGCTGTCGGAAGAGGATAAGCAGACCGTGGCCCGCGCCCGCAAGATCGAGCGCTTCCTGTCGCAGCCCTTCTTCGTCGCCGAAGTGTTCACCGGCGCACCGGGCAAGCTGGTCGACCTCGCCGACACCATCAAGGGCTTCAAGGGCCTTTGCAACGGCGACTACGACCATCTGCCAGAAGCCGCCTTCTACATGGTCGGCGGCATCGAGGAAGCGGTCGAGAAGGCACAGCGCCTGGCCGCTGAAGCGGCCTGATGGTGAATGGTCAATAGTGAATTGTGAATGGGGAGTAGCGGATAGGAAATCGGGGCTGAGTGAAGGTCATTCTTTCTGACCGTTCACCATTCACCATTCACCAGTCGCTAGATTGATCATGCCTGAAGCTTTCAAATTCGAACTGGTCTCGCCGGAGCGCCTCTTGGTTTCCGAGCAGGTCGAATCCGTCGTCATCCCGGGCGCCGAAGGCGAGATGACTGTCATGGCGCATCACGCACCGGTCATGACCACAATCAAGCCGGGCGTCGTTACGCTGAAGACCGCGCAAGGCAAGGAAGAGCGCTATGTGGTGTTCGGCGGCTTTGCCGACATCGTTCCGGCCGGCTGCACGCTGCTCGCCGAATCGGCTGTGGCCGTCGGCGACATCGACCGCGCCGACCTTGCCCGCCGCATCCAGGAGGCGAGGGAAGACGCCGCCGACGCCAAGGACGACCAGACCCGCAGCAAGGCCGAGCAGTTCCTCAACCAGCTCACCACGCTCGAAGGCGCCATCCTGCCGGCTTGAGGTTCGCTCAAATGACTAACTGAAAAAGCGGGCTTGCCCCGCTTTTTTGTTTGGTGGACAGTCTGGCTGCCTTGGCGTGGGGGGTGGCCGATGACAAAACAAGCAGTGCAACAAGAAACTATCTCGCGATCCAGATGGTCGACGGCCCTGGTGTCGGCCTTTGGCGGCCCGTTTGGCGGGTTCCTCTGGATCGGCAGCGGCAAACTGGCGGTCGCTAGCCTGGTGGTGATCAGCGCCGTCGTTTTCGCGCTTGTTTACATTGGCTTTCCGGTATTGCCTGGCGTCGATCTTGCTTGGTGGGCCAATTTTTCAGGGATCGGTTTGATGGCCCTGTGGGCAGCGATCGTTGTTCCCTTCGCGCACCGGTTCAAGCCGGACAGATGGTACGCGCGTGGGCTTTCGGTGCTGGTGCTCGTCTTTCTGACTTCGTATCCGGCTGCATTCGCAATACGCGCGTTCCTGCTCCAGCCTTTTTCGATTCCCTCCAGCAGCATGGTGCCGACGTTGCAGGGAGGCGACTATCTCTTCGTCTCCAAAATGGCATACGGCTACAGCCGCTACAGCGTGCCGTTCAACTTGCTTCCCGTTGATGGACGTATATTCGGCGCGGAACCCAAAAGGGGAGATCTGGTTGTCTTCAAGTTCCCGCCCGATCCGAGCGTGGACTACATCCAGCGGATCGTCGGCCTTCCCGGCGAGAAGATCCAGATCATCGGCGGGGTGCTTCACATCAACGATGTCGCAGTGGGACTCGACGATATCGGCACTTTTTCGTCCGACGAGTTCTCGAAAGCCAAACTTCAACGCGAAACTCTGCCGGGGGGCGTCACCACCCATTCCGTCCTCAACCTTACCGACAACTCGATCGGCGACAATACGCGTGTGTTTGAGGTGCCCGAAGGCCACTACTTCGTGCTTGGTGACAATCGCGACAATGCCTCCGACAGCCGGTTCAGTGTCGGGTTTGTTCCCTATGAAAATCTGGTCGGCAAGGCCGTGCGGCTGTTCTGGAATTCCAAAGGTACCGATTATTCGTCTCGACAGACGCTGAACGGCCAGGCGAGCAAGTAGCTCAAACTGTCAGTGCCTCTACTGCGCGCATGACGCCGCGCAGTTCGGCGAGGCCCTTCAGGCGGCCGATGCAGGAATAGCCGGGGTTCACCTTCTTGCCGATGTCGTCGACGATCGCGTGGCCATGGTCCGGACGCATCGGCACCTGCCAGTCCGCCCTGCCTGCCGCCTTGCGCCGCCGCTCTTCGCCAATCAGCGCCGACACGACCGCCACCATGTCGGTGTCGCCGTCGAGGTGCTCGGCTTCGTGGAAGGAGCCGTCTGGCTCCTTGGTGACGTTGCGCAGATGGGCGAAATGGATGTTTTCGGCGAAGGCCTTGGCCATTGCGGGCAGATCGTTCTGCGCGCCCGCGCCGTAGGAGCCGGTGCACAGCGTCAGCCCGTTAGCCGGCGAAGCGACCGCGTCGAGCAGCGCGCGGGCATCATTGGCGTTGGAAACGATGCGCGGCAGGCCGAACAGCGAAAAGGGCGGATCGTCGGGGTGGATCGCCATCCTGACGCCGGCCTCTTCGGCCACCGGCACGATCTCGCGCAGGAAGGCAAACAGGGTTTCGCGCAGGCCTTCGGTGGAGACGTCCTTGTAGAGGTCGAGGGCGCGGCGGAAGCTTGCGCGATCGAAGATGAATTCGCGCGCCGGCACCCAGCCGATCAGGTTGCGCTCCAGCCTTGCCTTGTCGCTGTCGCTCATCCCTTGCAGCCGCGCACGCGCGGCCTCGATACGGACCGGTGGGTGATCGGCCTCCGCCCCTTCTCGCTCAAGGATGAAGACGTCATAGGCGCAGAGCTCGACGACATCGAAGCGCAGCGCGGTGCCGCCATGCGGCATGGGATAATCGAGGTCGGTGCGCGTCCAGTCGGTGATCGCCATGAAATTATAGCAGACGGTATTGATCCCGGCGGCGGCGACGGAGCGGACCGACGCCTTGTAATTGTCGATCAGGGTGCGCCAGTTGCCGCTGCGGGTCTTGATGTCCTCATGGACGACGATGCTCTCGACCACATCCCAGGTCAGGCCTGCTGCCTCGATGTCGGCCTTGCGCCTGGCGATCTCGTCCGCCGGCCAGGCGCGGCCGTCATTGAGGTGATGCAGCGCGCTGACGATGCCGACGGCGCCGGCTTGACGGACATGGGCAAGCGTCACCGGATCGTCCGGCCCGAACCAGCGCCAGGTCTGTCTCATGGCTTCTCACTCCCTATGCCAAGCGCCGCGAAGGCAGCGGCAGGTCCGCCCCGCCGCAGGCGCTCGAGATGGGCTGCCGTCAGATCGATCAGTGTCATGCGGTGGGAATGGTCCTTGGCGAAGCCGGCGAGATCGAATATCGCTGTCACCGTTTCATCAGCCGGCCGGCTGCCGAGCGCCGTAAGCCGAGCGTCGATCGGGTCGGTAAAATGGGCTTCCGGCAAGGTTTTGCCGCGCGCCTCGCAAGCGGTGATCCAAGCCGCCACCACCAGCATGAGATGCGCGGGCAGGTCACCGGCGCCCAGCCGATCGAGGGCAGAGGCGACGATGCGCTGCGGCAGCTTCTGGCTGCCGTCATTGGCGATCTGCGCCGTGCGATGGGCGAGCGCGGTGTTCGAATAGCGTTCGGCGAGCTGGGCCGTGTAGCCGGCCGTATCGAGCCCGGCGTCCTGCGGCAGCGTCGGGATGGCCTCGGCCCATAGTCCGTCGACGAATTGCCGGATCGCCGGATCGGCAAAGGCGCGGTCGACCGTGTCGTAGCCGCTGAGCAGGCCGAGATAGGCGATTGCCGAATGCGAACCGTTGAGCAGCCGCAGCTTCATGTCCTCGAAGGGCCCGACGTCGCCGACCATGGTGACGCCGAACTTTTCCCAGGCCGGCCTGCCAGCCGGGAAATCGTCTTCGACCACCCATTGGCAGAACGGCTCGGTCATCACCGGCCAGGCATCCTCGACGCCGAGCTCGACGGCGATACGCGCCCGGTCGGCGTCGGTAGTCGCCGGCACGATGCGGTCGACCATGCTCGACGGAAACGCGACGCCGTCGGCGATGTGGGCGGCGAGCCTGGCATCGCCTGAAGTGGCGAGCCTGGCATCGCGCAGTGCGGCGAATTCGACCAGCAGGCGGTGCAGCGTGGCGCCATTGGCCGGAAGGTTGTCGCAGCAGAGCACGGTGAAAGGCTGGATGCCTGCGGCACGGCGGCGCGACAGCGCCTCGGTCAGGAAACCATGCGCCGTCCGTGGCATTTGCGGGTTGGCCAGATCATGGACGATGTCGGGGTGGGTATTGTCGAGGCCGCCGCCGGCTGCCCTCAAATAGGCCTTTTCGGTGATCGTCAGCGTGACGATGCGGGTGCGCTGATCGGTCAGGGCGGCGAGCACCGCAGCCGGATCTTCCGGTGCCACCAGCAGCGACAGGATCGAGCCGACGACGCGCAGCTCTTCGCCGATGCTGCTCCTGATCGCCAGCGTGTAGAGGCCATCCTGCGGCGCCAGTGCGTCGCGCGTGTCAGGACTGCGCAAGGACACGCCGACAATGCCCCAGTCCGCCTCGCCCGCCGCCAGGCAGTCGTCGACATAGGCCGCCTGGTGGGCGCGATGGAAGGCACCGACGCCGAGATGGACGATGCCCGGTGCAATAGCGCCGCGGGCGTAGCGCGGGACCGCGACCGAAGCCGGCAGTGCCTTCAGCGTGCTGTTGGAAAGGCGTCTATTGGTCATTGCGCCACGTGTCTGATCGAGATTGTTGGGTCACTGCTGGCAGGCGGCGTAACACCCGATGCCGTCACGCACAATGGGCAATGGCCGACGAAAAGTCATCATACAACAACCCAGTTTTTGTATGTTGACATTATTTCTTTCCAACCCTACCGATGTTCGGATTGGGAGGATTCACGTGGCCGCATTGACGGATCCGGACTTGCTGTTTGCCGCCGAGGCGCGCCCGCGTTCGTTGGCCCGCGATCTCTATGCCGCGGTCAAAGACCTTCCGATCGTCAGCCCGCACGGCCACACCGATCCGCGCTGGTATGCGCTCAACGAGGCGTTTCCCGATCCGGCGCAGTTGCTGATCGTGCCGGACCACTACATTTTCCGCATGCTGTTCAGCCAGGGCGTTCGGCTTGAGGAGCTTGGTGTGCCGACGCTTGACGGCTCGCCGGTTGAAACCGACGGCAGAACGATCTGGCGGTGCTTCGCCGAGCATTATTACCTGTTCCGCGGCACGCCGACCCGGCTGTGGTTCGACCATGTGCTTGCCCATCTGTTCGGCATCGACGAGCCGCTGACGGCCGCAACCGCCGACCGCCATTACGATATGATCTCGACCTTGCTGCAGTGGGAGAATTTTCGCCCGCGAGCGCTGTTCGAGCGCTTCAATATTGAAGTCATCGCAACGACCGAAGGCGCGCTCGACGATCTCAGATGGCACCAGATGATCCGCGACAGCGGCTGGGACGGCCGCGTCGTCACCGCCTATCGGCCGGATGCGATCGTCGATCCCGACTTCGAAGGGTTCTCGGCCAATCTCGACCGGCTTGGCGAGATCACCGGCTGCGACACCGGCAATTGGGCCGGCTATCTCGATGCGCATCGCCAGCGGCGCGCCTTCTTCAAGAGCTTTGGCGCGACTTCCTCCGATCACGGCCATTCGACGGCCGAAACCGCCAATCTCTCGGATGCCGCCGCGCAGAAGCTGTTCAACCGCATCCGCCGGGGCTCGGACGACGAGCGCGAGCGAAAGCTGTTCCGCGCCCAGATGCTGACCGAGATGGCCAAGATGAGCCGCGACGACGGGCTGGTCCTGCAGATCCATCCCGGCTCCTGGCGCAATCATTCGCCGGCTATCTTTCGGAAGTTCGGCAGGGACAAAGGCTTCGATATTCCGACGCGAACCGACTATGTGACGGCGCTGAAGCCGCTGCTCGACTGCGTCGGGCTGGAGCGCGACCTCACCATCATCCTCTTCACCCTCGACGAGACCAGCTATGCGCGCGAGCTGGCGCCGCTCGCCGGCGTCTACCCGGCATTGAAGCTCGGGCCGGCCTGGTGGTTCCACGACAGCCCCGAAGGCATGCGCAGGTTCCGTGAGATGACCACCGAAACCGCCGGTTTCTACAACACCGTCGGTTTCAACGACGATACCCGCGCCTTTCCATCCATACCGGCCCGCCATGATGTGGCGCGCCGGGTCGATTGCGCTTTTCTGGCGCGTCTCGTCGCCGAGCATCGGCTCGGCGAGGACGAGGCGCACGAGCTGGCGCAGGAACTTGCCTATACGCTCGCGAAAAAGGCGTACCGGCTCTAACGGCGCTTGCCGCCATCGTTCAAACGGGAGGAAACCAATGCTGCATTTTTCGAGACTGGCGGGGGCTACGCTAGTTGCCGCCGCACTGCTGGCCGGAACGGCAAGCGCTCAGACGGTTCTGCGCTCGTCCGACACCCACCCGGACGGCTATCCGACGGTCGAGGCGGTCAAATATTTCGGCGAGCTGGTGAAAGAGCGCACGGCCGGCCGCTATGTGGTCGAGATCTATCCTTCCGCGCAACTTGGCGAGGAAAAGGACACGATCGAGCAGGTGCGCACCGGCGTGATCGATCTCAACCGCGTCTCGATGGCGCCGTTCAACGGGCTCATCCCGGAGACCACCGTGCCCTCGCTGCCCTACATCTTCCGTTCGGAAGAGCATATGCACAAGGTCATGGACGGGGCGATCGGCGACCAGATCGCGGCGGCGTTCGACCAGGTCGGGCTGGTGTTGCTCGCCTTTTACGACGGCGGCTCGCGCTCCTTCTACAATTCGAAGAAGCCGATCAACACCGTAGCCGACATGGCCGGGATGAAGTTCCGCGTCATCCAGTCCGACATCTTCGTCGACATGGTGGCGGCACTTGGCGCCAACGCGACGCCGATGCCGTATGGCGAAGTGTATTCGGCGATCGAGACCGGGGTGATCGACGGCGCGGAGAACAATTTTCCGAGCTACGACACCGCCAAGCACGCGGAAGTCGCCAAATACTATTCGCTCGACGAGCACACGATGGTGCCGGAAGCCTTCGTCATGGCGAAGTCGAGCTGGGACAAGCTGACGCCGGAAGACCAGGCGATCTTCAAGGCGGCCGCCAAGGAGAGCGTCGCCAAGCAGCGCGAGCTGTGGACCGCCAAGGTCAAGGAATCGCGCGCCAAGGTCGAGGCGGCCGGTTCGCAGATCACGACGCCGGACAAGCAGCCCTTCATCGACGCGATGGGGCCGGTCTACGAGAAGCACGTCAAGGACGACAAGCTGAAGGCCATGGTCGAAGCCATCAAGGCCGTGCAGTGATCAAGCGGCGGCGCGGACATTCCGTGCCGCCATCCTCCTGGGGAGAAAACCGGTGACTTCCAGCCCAAGACCAACACCGCTTCTGTCCGGCGTCGCGCAAGTGATGTCGCGCGTCAGCACGGCGGCGCTGTCGATCGCCGGCATCGGGCTGGTGCTGATGACCGCCTTCGTCGCCTGGCAGGTATTCGGCCGTTATGTTCTGAACCGTTCGCCGAGCTGGACCGAGCCGGGCTCGGTGATGCTGATGAGCTGGTTCATTTTCCTCGGCGCTGCCGTCGGCGTGCGCGAGAACTATCACCTCGGCTTTGACGTCCTGCTCTACGTGCTGCCGAAAGGCGGCAAGCGCTGGCTGCGGATGATTTCGGACCTCGTCGCGCTCGCCTTCGGCATCGGCATGATCTGGTACGGCAGTCAGCTGGTCGCATTGACCTGGGGCTCTGTCTTGCCGTCGCTCGGCATATCGGGGGGCTGGGACTACGTCCCGCTTGTGGCGGGAGGCGCGCTCATCGTGCTCTTCACGCTGGAGCGCATTGTGCTTCGCCTCTCCGGCGCGCCGATCGACGATGCCCTCGATGAACTGCCGCCGGCCGAAGTCGCGGCCGAACTCGACACCGCCAACGTGAAGGTCTGACGCCATGGAACTGTGGATTCTCTTCGGCGTCTTCACCCTGCTGATGCTTATCGGCACGCCGATCGCTTTCTGCCTCGGCGTCGCAAGCCTCGCCACCGTCCTCTATATGGGCCTGCCGCCGCTGATCGTGTTCCAGCGCCTGAATTCCGGCATGAGCGTCTTTTCACTGCTGGCCATTCCGTTTTTCATCTACGCCGGCGACTTGATGGTGCGCGGCGGCATCGCCAGCAAGATCGTTGCCTTCGCCGGCTCGCTCGTCGGCCATTTGCGCGGCGGCCTCGGGCAGGTCAACATTGCAACCGCTACACTGTTCGGCGGCATTTCCGGCTCAGCGGTGGCGGAGGCAGCGGCGGTAGGCGGCCTGATGATCCCGCAGATGAAGGCGCGTGGATATGGAGCGGACTACGCCGTCAACGTCACGTCGATGGCGGCACTGATCGCGCTGCTGCTGCCGCCGTCGCACAACATGATCATCTACTCGATCTCGGCAGGCGGAAAGATCTCCATCGCCGATCTGTTCACGGCCGGCATCATCCCGGGCCTGCTGCTGGCCCTGTCGCTGATGGTCACCGCCTATATCGTGGCGCGCTCCCGCGGCTATCCGACCGAGGCGTTTCCGGGCTTCACCGCGGTCGCGCATCTTTTCGCCGTCGCCGTGCCCGGCCTGCTGTTGATCGCGATCATCTTCGGCGGCGTGCGATCGGGCGTCTTCACCGCCACCGAGAGTTCCTGTATCGCCGTCATCTATGCGCTGCTCGTGACCGTCTTCGTTTACCGGCAGATGACCTGGGAAGGGTTCGTTCATGCTACCCATGGCGCCGTGCGCACCACGGCCATGGTGCTGCTCATCATCGGCATGGCGGCGGCGTTCTCGTGGCTGATGGCCTTCCTGAAAGTGCCGGCAGCGTTGATAGCCTCCATGAACGCGATCTCGGACGATCCGCTGGTTGTGCTTCTCCTGCTCAACCTCTTGATGCTGTTCCTCGGCACGTTCATGGACATGGGGCCGACGATCATCATTTGCACGCCGATCTTCCTGCCCGTGGCGCAGGCCTACGGCGTCGATCCGGTGCATTTCGGCGTCATCATGATCCTCAATTTCGGCATCGGACTGAACACGCCGCCGGTGGGCGCGGTGCAGTTCGTGGCGTGTGCAGTGGGCAAGATATCCGTCTGGGAATCGATGCGCTCGATCTGGCCGTTCTATGCGGCAGGCCTCGTGGTGCTGGCGCTCGTCACCTACATTCCGGCCATTTCGCTATGGCTGCCGAGTGTCTTCAAATAGGGGTGCGACATGGCTTCGGATACCGCAGTCGGGCTCCGCGTCGAACGAAGACCGAAGCTTTCGGAAACCGTTGTCGCTGCGATCCGCAAGCAGTTGCAGGCGGGCGAGATCCAGCCCGGGCAAAAGCTGCCGACCGAGGGTCAGCTGACTGAAACCTTCGGGGTCAGCCGCACCGTGATACGCGAGGCGCTGGCCAAGCTTGCCGCGGACGGCCTGGTCGAACCGCGCCAAGGCGCCGGCGTCTTCGTCACCGAGCATATCTCGACAGCGTTCGGTGCTCTGGCAGCGGAGATGGGCAGCAAGGATTCGATCGCCCTCAACGTGCTCGAAGTCAGGTTGGCGATCGAGATCGAATCCGCCGGGCTCGCCGCCATCCGGCGCAACGCCGCGCAGGAAGCGGCAATCCAGGAAGCCTTCTTCGAGTTCGAACGGCTGCTCCTCAACAGCGAGCCGACTGGACCGGCCGACCTTGCCTTCCACCGCGCAATCGCCAGCGCCACCAACAATCCGTTCTATGTCGAGATGCTCGACGTGCTCGGCCGGCGCGCCATTCCTTGCGATGTGACCTCGCCCTGGTCGACCGAGTTCGCACAGTCCGACGCCTACCAGCGCGGCCTGCAGCGCGAACACCTGATGATCCTCAACGCCATCTCGGCAGGCGATGCCGAAGCGGCGCGGGAGGCGATGCGCGCGCATCTCGGTGCCAGCCAGCAGCGCTATCGCGAGCGCCTGCACGCGCGCCAGGTTTTTTATGCCGACTCGGTCAAGGCCGCGGCAACTGAATAAGCAATTGAGGCAGCGCCATGGGACAGCAATGAATCACACTGACAAGCATACGGATTTCACCTCTCGCTTCGCCATCGATCCTGTTTCTGCCGCAGCCATGGGAACGGACGAGCTGCGGCACAATTTCCTGATCGAGGACTTGTTCCAGCCCGGCCGCATCGGCCTGACCTACACCCATTACGACCGCATGATCGTCGGCGGCGCCATGCCCGCTGGTACACCGCTGCCGCTGCAGGCGATCAAGCCGACCGGGACCAAGAATTTTCTCGACCGCCGTGAGATGATCATCGTCAACATCGCCGGTGCAGGCGTCGTCAAAGCCGGCGGCCAATCCTACGAGCTGCAGGCACGCGACATGCTCTATCTCGGCATGGGCACCGATGAGGTGTCGTTCGCTGCGACCAATCTGGCTGAGCCGGCTAAGTTCTACCTGCTCAGCGCGCCGGCGCATCAGAGCCATCCCAACCGGCTGATCCGCATCGGCGATGCCAAGCGGCTCGATCTCGGCAGCCAGGCAACCTCCAACGAGCGCTCGATCTTCCAGTTCATCCATGCCGATGGGGTAAAGACCTGTCAGCTTGTCGTCGGCATGACGCAGCTTGCCTCCGGTTCGGTCTGGAACACCATGCCATGCCATGTGCATGACCGGCGCATGGAAGCCTATCTTTATTTCGATCTGCCGGAGGCGGCGCGGGTGTTTCATTTCATGGGCGAGCCGGACGAAACGCGCCATCTCGTCATGCGCAACGAGGAGGCGGTGCTGTCGCCGGGATGGTCGATCCATTCGGGCGCCGGCACCTCCAACTACGCCTTCATCTGGGCGATGGCCGGCGATAATGTCGACTATACCGATGTCGACCTGGTGGCGATGGAGGAGCTCAAGTGAGCGATCTCTCGGCCTTCAGCCTTGCCGGCAAGCGCATCCTCGTCACCGGCGCCAATACCGGCATCGGCCAAGGCATCGCCGTGTCGATCGCGCGCGCAGGCGGCGCGGTCGTCGGCGTCGGCCGGTCGGCGATGGACGAGACGGCGGAGAAGATTGCGGCTGTCGGCGGCCGCTTCGAGGCGGTCCGCTGCGATCTTGGTGATGATGCAGCTGCCCAGGCGATGCTTGACCGCGTCTGGGACGGCACCGGACCACTCGATGGCCTGGTCAACAATGCGGGCATCATCCGGCGTGCCGATGCGGTTGACCTCACCGAAGCCGACTGGGATGACGTCATGGGCGTCAATCTGAAGACGGTGTTCTTTCTCAGCCAGAGTTTTGCCAGGCGCGTGCTTGCCGAATCTGGACGGCGTGGCAAGATCGTCAACATCGCTTCGGTGCTGAGCTTTCAGGGCGGCATTCGCGTCGCCTCCTACACCGCCTCCAAACACGGCGTGCTCGGCATCACCCGCCTGCTGGCATGTGAATGGGCGGCAAAGGGCATCAACGTCAACGGCATTGCGCCGGGCTATATCGAGACCAACAACACCGAGGCGCTGCGCACCGATCCCGACCGCAGCGCTTCGATCCTGGCGCGCATTCCGGCCGGCCGCTGGGGCGCGCCGGAAGACATCGGCGACGCAGCCGTCTTCCTGCTGGCGCCGGCGTCCAACTACATGCACGGCGCGGTGGTGCCGGTGGACGGCGGCTGGCTGGCACGATGAACAGCGACGATGAGAGTCTGACGATGACCGGAACCAAAATCTTCTCGCATGCCGGCGAGGGTGCGTGGACGCCGACGCCCGACGGCAACCGCCGGCGCGTGCTCCTGCACACCGACGAACTGATGATGGTCGAGTTCGGTTTCGACAAGGGCGGCGTCGGCGCGCTGCACTCGCACCCGCATGTCCAGGCAAGCTACGTCGCCGAAGGCCGCTTCGAAGTCACCATCGACGGCAGGACCGAAATCCTGGAGACGGGAAGCAGTTTCATCGTTCCGTCCAATCTGGTCCATGGTGTCAGGGCGTTGGAGGCGGGACGACTGGTCGACAGCTTCACGCCGCACCGCGCCGATTTCCTCGACTGAGCTGCGGGCCCGAAGTTCAGGCAGCCGGCTCTCGGAACGAAAAAACCCGCGCCTCCGGAGAGACGCGGGCGTGTTGCCTGGGCGCTTGTGGCGCCGCGGTACTCAAAACATCACCGCAGAACCTGAACCTGCCGAATGATGGTGAAGATAGGATTAACCGCTCCGAGGCGTTGCGATATTCACAGCCAAAGCGAATAGGGGCTGGAACGACGGTCTGATATCGGCCAATGAGAGAGAAGTTCGCCTCAGGCGGTGCCGCGGACAGGACCAGAGGGGTCGATAAATGTTCGAATCTGCTGTCCAGGCAATCACCTGGCGATTCGCCGGCGAATTTCGGCAGGTCGTATCCCCGAAAGTTCTGTAATGCAGGTTGCAGCGAGCATCCCGGCAGAGGATTCCAAGCGGCGCGTCCTGAAAGATGTATTCGGCTTCGATGATTTTCGTCTCGGCCAGGCGGCCGTGATGGAGGCGCTGCTGGCCGGGCATCATGTGCTGGCTGTCATGCCGACCGGCGCCGGCAAATCGCTCTGCTACCAGGTCCCGGCGCTGGTCCTGGGCGGGCTCACCATTGTCGTTTCGCCGCTGGTGGCCCTGATGCAGGATCAAGTCGCCGCATTGCGCCTTGCCGGCGTGGCGGCCGATACGATCAATTCCTCGCTCGACCGCGATGCCAATGTCGCTGCATGGCGCCGTGTCGCGGCAGGCCAGACGCGCCTGCTCTATCTTGCACCGGAGCGGCTCATGACCGTGCGAATGCTCGAGGCGTTGACCAAGCTCGATGTCCGGCTGATCGCCATCGACGAGGCACATTGCATCTCCCAATGGGGACCAGCGTTCCGGCGCGAATACGAAGAATTGTCGAGACTACGTGATATCTTCCCGAAAGTGCCGATCATTGCGTTGACGGCGACGGCGGACGAAACGACGCGCACCGACATTGCCGCGCAACTGTTCGACGGGCGCGTCGATACCGTGGTGCTCGGCTTCGACCGGCCGAACATCAAGCTAGGCATTGAGCCCAAGCAGGACAGCAAGCGCCAATTACTAAACTTCGTGCAGCGCCATGCGGGCCGCAGCGGGATCGTCTATTGCCTGTCACGCAAAAAGACCGAAGAGATGGCGGCGTTCCTCGAGCGGAACGGCGTACGCGCGCTCGCCTATCACGCCGGCATGAGCAAGGACGCGCGTGAAGCGAATCAAAACGCTTTCATGACCTTGTCCGGCGTGGTGATGGTGGCGACCATCGCCTTCGGCATGGGGATCGACAAGCCGGACGTCGCCTATGTCTTCCACACCGACCTGCCGGGCAGCTTGGAGGCCTATTATCAGGAAATCGGGCGCGCGGGCCGCGACGGGCGGGCGGCCGAGGCACATATGCTGTTCGGTCTCGGCGATATCCGCATGCGCCGG
Organism: Mesorhizobium sp. M1006; assembly: GCF_040318825.1. Taxonomy (NCBI): domain Bacteria; kingdom Pseudomonadati; phylum Pseudomonadota; class Alphaproteobacteria; order Hyphomicrobiales; family Phyllobacteriaceae; genus Mesorhizobium; species Mesorhizobium sp. M1006. The sequence goes on along the minus strand of NZ_JAMYMZ010000029.1, from coordinate 4,262 downwards.
CTTTTCATCGAAGACGAGGACGCGCCGGCTGAGCACAAAAGGCGCGCGCATGGCCGGCTCGAAACGCTGATCGGTTATTGCGAGACGACGCAGTGCCGGCGCCAGATCCTGCTTGGCTATTTCGGCGAAAGTGCTTCGCCTTGCGGCAATTGCGACAACTGCCTCGACCAGGCGCCGCATGCGGATGGCGAGGCGGAGGCGCGGATCATCCTGGCGGCGATCGCACAGACCGGCGAGCGCTTCGGCGTCGCCCATGTCGTCGATGTCCTGCTCGGCCATGAAACCGAGAAGGTCCTGGACAGGAACCACCACAGGCTTGCCAGCTTCGGCACCGGTGTGGCGCATAAAAAGAGTTTCTTGCTGTCGCTGCTCCGCCAACTCGTCGCGGGCGGGTTCCTGACATTGGACTCAGCCGGCCATGGCGGCCTCGCCATTGCCGAGAAGGGCCGTGCGCTGGCTCGGGGCGAGGCTTCGTTCCGGTATCGCGTGGACGCGCGCCAGTCATCGCGAGGCAAGATACGTCCTGAAGATACCGCAGCGGGCACGGAAGGTCTGGATTCGGCGCTGCTGGCCGCGCTCAAGGCTGTACGGCTGCGTCTTGCCCGGGAACGCCAGGTGCCGGCCTTCGTGATCTTTTCGGATCGTACACTGATCGATATGGCCGAACGCTGCCCGCGTGATCTGGACGCCTTCGCCGCGGTCAACGGCGTCGGCGCCGCCAAGCTCAAGGATTTCGGCGAGATATTCCTCGGCGCGATCGCTGCGCATCAATCCGGGGTGGCGGGCTGAAGACCCACTTCAGTGACGCAATCAGCACCGGCTTCGTCTCGCCGCCGCAATCGCAGCCTCCTGCTGCCGCAAGCGCTCGATCTTCGCACTCTGGCGGGCAGCCACGGTCGAAGCGACACGCTGCCCTCCCAACAGCCAGCCCGGAATGTTGGTGTGGACGACTTTGCCACGAGCGATGGCTGTCGCCGACATTTCGTCGGCGACAGCGCCCATCGCCACGTTGAGCTCGACGCAACTCATCTTGTCGTATTTCGCAGCATCAAAGGATGCCGGCAAAGGCGATGCGCAACTTCCGACAAACATGAGGCTGCATATCAGAGGCGTGGCCGTGGAGATCGCCTTCATTCCCTTATCAAGCACATTGATGCCGGACGGGCGGATTTCCGGAGGGTTCTCGATCTCAGGCGGCGAAGCGCTCCCGAGGTTCCGCGTAACTGAAGCATGTGACCTCTACAATACTCTGTGCTGACCGACCTGTTTGTCTTCAAAGAATTCCGAGAGAGTCGCTGCCGTCTTGTCGGGGTGCTCTTCCGGGAAAAAGTGCCCGCCTTGGACAGCGCATCCTGCCACTCTGTCGGCCCATTTCCTCCAGATGGCCAGCGGCCCGCCTTCTTGCGCATACCAGTTCTCCAGGGCGCCTTCGCCACTCCATAGCGCCAGTAGCGGACAGTCGATGCGACGACCGTTTGCGCGGTCCAACGCGTCATGTTCACGATCGATCGTCGCAGCGGCGCGATACTCTTCGCAGATGGCATGAATATGCGCGGGATCGCGAAGCGCATCAACATAGGCGTTCCTGACCTCTTTGGAGACCATTTTCGCTGACGATCCCCACTGCGTTATTGCATCGTCGACGACAGCATCGGGAGCCGCTCCGATCAGACGCTCCGGCAGGGGCTCCGGCTGGGCAAGAAGGCTCCAGGGCCAGAAGCCAAGCGCCAGTCTGGCATCCGCCCGATCCCATGTTGCGGCGGTGGGGATGATGTCGAGGACGGCGATTTTGAGCACTTTGTCGGAATGGTCCAGCGCCAGGCGATAGGCAACCCGCCCGCCACGATCATGCCCGGCAACCATGAACCGCTCAAACCCCACTTGCTTCATGGCCTGAACCATGTCGCCGGCCATGGCGCGCTTGGCGTATGGGCTATGATCGGCAGAGGAAAACGGGCATCCGCTTTGCCCATAGCCTCGAAGGTCGGCGGCGACGACCGTGAAGCGGGGCGCCAAGGCTGCGGCGATATCCCTCCACATCAGATGCGTTTCTGGAAAACCGTGAAGAAGCAGCAGCGGCGGACCGGTGCCTCCGACCCTTGCGAAAATCGTCGTATCGTCCAGTCGTAGGCTGGTGGCTCTGAAACCTGCAAACACCGTCAGCTTCCTCCGCGCCCTTAGGAAAGCTCCGTAAGGGCGCTAACGGCCGCCTGAGGCGAAAACCCCGGCCGCGATGGCCAGGGTTCAAGCCGGCCAGTTGCTAGAATCGAAACCAGACCCAAACGCGCCTGCGGAAGCACCGCCTGCGCCGATAGCCGTTTCGCCAGTAAACGCGACAGACCCTTCTCCAGGCGCGCCGGCGGCGCCGGCGCGGCATGTGCCACCGGCGATGATAGACTGGTTGCAACTCTGCTTGAGTTTCGTCGTCGTCGAAGGTCTCGACATCCGGCGCCTCGAGTTCATCGAGAATGCCCCTTCTGGCAGTTGGAACGCCGGCCACCGCATTGATTGGCCGAACCGTGCTTGCAAGGGCCGCGGCCCCGGCAATGCCAAACATTCCTGTCAAAAATAGTCGCCGATCCATGGAAACCTCCCAGTCTTCAACCAGCGATAGAACAAGCTGACGATGGGGAGATAGCGCAGTCGGTGCAAACGCCTAGTGCCGCACGGCGACTAGCGGTGGTCCGGTCGGCCGGAGGGTGTTGTCTCGTCCTCGAAGTGGGATGGCTACCTCGATCGACAAGCACCCGGAGTTTTCTGAATTGGAGGGCCGAAAACAATGAAGATCGAATGACGTCTACGCCATAGCCACGCAATTTCACGCTACTCGCGTTGCAAGGAGGCTTGACTGCCATCCTACCAGAAGGTAGGTAAAAGCATGAGCAACTTGTCTACCACCTCTGACGACATCCTGGCTTGTGCGCGTTCGCTGATCGTGGCTGGCGGCTACAACGGTTTCAGTTATGCCGACGTTGCTGATGTGGTCGGGATCCGTAAGGCGAGCATCCATCACCATTTCCCAAGCAAGGTCGATCTGGTTCGGACGCTGGTTGCGCGGTATCGCGAAGAAACTGAAGCGGGGATTGCAAATGTCGAACTTCACGAATCCGATCCGCTCGAACAGTTGCGGATCTATGCCGGGTATTGGGAAGCCTGCATCGCGAACGCCAGCGCCCCGTTTTGTATCTGCGCGCTGTTGGCAAGCGAGCTCCCCGTGCTGCCCGAGGAAGTTAGCCTTGAGGTCCGGGCGCATTTCCGCTCGCTGTCGGCTTGGCTGACATCCGTGATGGAGCGCGGTGCGCGGCACGGCCAATTTCGACTGATGAGTACCCCTCGTGCCGAGGCTGAAGCGTTCATGGCGACCGTTCACGGCGCGATGCTTTCAGCACGGGCCTATGGCGATCCGAAGATATTCGCCGTCGTGACCGGCCCGCTCCTGGAGCGGCTCCGCGCTTCCCCCCGGATACCAGCCTAGATCTCAACTAACCATACTAGCGATCACTCCGCGACGTTCGTCGAGAGCCCCTACCTACTAGTCGAAAGGACAATCCAATGACGGTTCACAGTGGCGATCTCTCCCGCGCCAGCCAGGAACAATGGCTTAAGCTCTATTACTTCGCTCGGACGACGTTCTCGGCTGTCTGGGTGGGGGCTGCCTTTACGGTGGGACAGCATTCCGGGGTGGTCGCGGCGGTTTTGCTCGTGGCTTATCCTGCATGGGATGCCCTGGCCAATTTTGTCGACGCATCGCGCAGCGGAGGATTGGGACAGAATCGCACCCAGGCCATCAACGTCGTGGTCAGTGTGGCGACAACGTTCGCGGTCGTTGTTGCGCAGAAGATGAGCATGAACTGGGTGCTGGGCGTGTTCGGCCTATGGGCGATCCTGTCCGGCCTGCTTCAACTCGGTACCGCTGTCCGCCGTTGGAAGAGCTCTGGTGCGCAGTGGGCGATGGTCCTGAGCGGAGGGCAGTCAGCACTGGCAGGCACGTTTTTCATCGCACAGGCGCGGATGCCGATGCCGCCATCGATCACCAACGTGGCCGGCTATGCCGCAGTAGGCGCCCTCTACTTCCTGGTTTCGGCGGTGTGGCTGAGCGTGAGCCAATTGCGGCGGAAGGCTGCATAGCGTGCCGTCTTAAGCCATTACCGGCGCGATGAGAGATGCTGTTACCTATGGGTCGATAGTGTTGAAAAAGTCCGGGTTGCAGCAGTCCTGAAGCACTGATTCAATCTTCGTCGTAAGAGGAGATTGAGTCGATG
>NZ_JAMYMZ010000028.1:0-72102 GCF_040318825.1 Mesorhizobium sp. M1006 | reverse complement strand
AGGCAGGAAATGGCAGTCGCTCCTTCGCTCAACTGCCTCTCCAAAGAATCCTTTCTCAGCCTAAACTCAACCCCAAAATCGCCATGTGCGATTCCCCTGCCTCAAGGGGGGAGATCACCCACGCCCGAAATGCCGGCTCGCCACCTCGACATGCGTGTCGTGCGCATGCGCTTCGAAACGCTCGGTTTCGCCGAGATCGTCCACCGCCTCGTTCGGCCACCAGCTGCCGCCGACCACGATTCCGTCCGAGACCAGCCGTTGCTCGGCGACCAGCGAGGCGCCGACCGAATCGACAAAGGTGAAGCGGCCCGGACGCAGCCGCAGCACCGCGATGTCGCCGACCGCACCCACCGCCAGCCTGCCGAGATCGGGCCTGGCGATCGCTTCGGCCGGCCGCTGTGTCGCGGCGCGCAGCACCTCGACCAGCGGCATGCCGAGCGCCAGCAGCTTCGACATGCACACCAGAATGTCGAAGGCCGGCCCGTCGACGCAGTAGAGATGCACGTCGCTGCTGATCACGTCCGGCGCCAGCCCCTCGCCGAGCATCGCTTTCGCCACTTCGAAATCGAACGAGCCCATGCCGTGGCCGATATCGAAGATGACGCCGCGCTCGCGCGCCAGCCGCATATCTGGCCGCACCGCCCCCGAGGCGAAGACCGGCGCGTTGGGAAACGGCCGGAAGCAGTGGGTGAGGATGTCGCCCTTGCGCAACCGCGGCAGCACTTCCGAGCGGCCCGGCGGCGGCTCGTCTATGTGCGCCATCAGCGGCAGGCCGGCTTTGTCGGCGGCTTCGAGCGCGAGATCGACCGGCGCGATGCCGCTGGTGCCGCCGGCATGGCGACCCGAGCGGACCTTGATGCCGACAACCACGTCCGCGTGCTCGCGAGCCGCCGCTACCGTCTCGCGCGGTTCGCAGAGCCGGAGGTCGCTGCACTCGCCGACCGACACGGTCTGCGAGAAGCCGAATATGCCGGCAAAGGAAATGTTGACATAGGCCAGGATGCGGACTTTCGAGCGCTCGATGACGTGGCGGCGAAAGCCGAGGAAATTGCCGGCGCCGGCGCTTCCGGCATCGATGAAGGTGGTGGTGCCGCTCTTTGCGGCGAACCGGTCGGCATCGACGCCGAGCGACGTGCCGCCCCAATAGACATGGCTGTGCAGGTCGATCAGGCCCGGCGCGACGATCGAGCCCGTGGCATCGATGACGTGGGCGGCACGTTCGAATGGGATTTCGGTGTCGATCGCGGCGATACGGCCGTCGGCAATCGCCAGATCGCGCTGCGCGTCGAGGCCGGAGGCCGGATCGATGAGGCGGCCGCCTTTTATCAGGAGATCGAATTGCATCGCGCCTGTCTCCATTTTCCCGTCAGGCCGGCCTGTAGGCAACGGCCTCGACCTCGATCTTGATGTCGATCATCAGCCGCGACTCCACTGTCGTGCGCGCCGGCGGGTCTTTCGGGAAATGCCTGGCATAGACGGTGTTGAAAATGCCGAAATCGCGGGCGTCTTCGAGCCAGACCGTCGTCTTGACTACGTCGTCCAGGGTACAGCCGGCCAGCGCCAGTGCCGCCTTGACGTTCGACAGCACCTGCTCGGTCTGTTCGGCGATGCCGCCCTTGACCACCAGCCCGTCTGTGCCGACCGGCACCTGGCCTGAGACATAGACGAAATCGCCGGCCCTGACCGCCGGCGACAACGGCACATGGGATTTTCCAAAACACTGCTTGGGCAAGGAGGTCTCCTCTGGAAATCGTTGCGTGACCGCGCGACTTGTCAGCTTGGCGCGAGAGGACGCGGCCCCTCTGCGAGTCTCATCCAACATCTTCGAAGCCTATATCGCTTTGCCGCGAGAGCGCCAGAACGATCACTGCGCTCGGTGATCCTTCGCGCCAGCGTCTGGACCCGCGACACCAGCCCGCTCAGCGGTCGATCCGCGTCGACAGGATGATCGACGACGACGTGCGCTCGACTCCGTCCATGGCGCCGATCTGGTCGAGAAGCGTGTCGAGATCCCTGATCGACGGCGCCTCGACGATGACGATCATGTCGAAATTGCCGCTAACCGAGTGCAGCGTGCGAACCGGTGCCAGCGCCTGCAGGCTGCGCACCACCTTGTCGGCAAGCTTGGGGGTGACGGTGAGCAGGACATGCGCCCTGACCAGCCCCTGCTCGTAATCCGGCGACAGCCTGACCCCGTAGCCGGCGATGATGCCGCGCTCTTCCAGCCGCTCGATCCGGCTTTGCACCGTCGTTCGTGAGACGCCGAGGCGCCGCGCCAGTTCTGCGGTCGAGGCGCGCGCATTGGTGCGCAGCAGGGAAAGCAGAGCCTGGTCGGCATCGCTGAGCATTTCGACGAACCTTACCGTCACATTGCCCAAAGAGAGGCTGCGTTTCGTACAATCTCACGCTTCCTTTCGACAGGCAAGCTGCGATTCTAACCGTGAATTTAGCATTGGTGCGAGGGACCGGTCATGAAGGAAATCATCGTCGTCGGCGCCGGCAAGATCGGCTCGACCATTGCCGAGATGCTGGCTTCCACGGGCAACTACCAGGTCACGCTCGTCGACCGCTCGGCGGCGCAGCTCGGCGCGGCCGAACTGCCTGAAACGGTCGAGACGCTGGAACTCGACATCGAAGCCGCCGGCACCCTCGAAGCGGCCCTGGCCGGCAAATTCGCGGTGCTCAGCGCGGCGCCCTTCCATCTGACCACGCGCATCGCCGAGGCGGCGGCCAGCGCCGGCGTGCACTATCTCGATCTGACCGAGGACGTTGTCAGCACCAGGCGGGTCAAGGAACTGGCGCGTTCCGGCAGCAGCGCCTTCATCCCGCAATGCGGTCTGGCGCCGGGCTTCATCTCGATAGTTGCCAACGATCTCGCCAGCCGCTTCGACACGCTGGAAAGCGTGCGCATGCGGGTCGGCGCGCTGCCGCAGTACCCGTCGAATGCGCTGAACTACAATCTGACCTGGAGCACCGACGGCGTCATCAACGAATATTGCGAGCCTTGCGAGGCGATCGTCGAAGGCGAGCTGATCGAAGTGCCGCCGCTCGAGGAGCGTGAAGAATTCTCGCTCGACGGCGTCACCTACGAGGCGTTCAACACCTCGGGCGGGCTGGGCACGCTGGCCGAAACGCTGAAAGGCAAGGTGCGGACGCTGAACTATCGCACCATCCGCTATCCCGGCCATGCCGCGATCATGAAGGCGCTGCTCAACGACCTCGGCCTGCGCCACCGCCGCGATATGCTGAAGGACATTTTCGAAAGCGCCCTGCCGGCAACGCTGCAGGACGTGGTTATCGTCTTCGTCACCGTCAGCGGCCGCAAGAACGGCCGTCTGCTGCAGGAGACCTACGCCAACAAGATCTACGCCAGGCGCGACGGCGAAACGGTGCGCAGCGCCATCCAGATCACCACCGCATCGGCCATCTGCGCGGTGCTCGACATGCTCGCCGACGGCAGCTTGCCGGCCAGGGGCTTCATCAAGCAGGAGGACATCGCGCTCGACGCGTTCCTGGCCAACCGCTTCGGCCGCGCCTATGCGCAGCACGAAATGGTTAGCCGGCTTGCAGGGTGAGCTGCGTAATCTCCCCCCTCGAGGGGGAGATGTCGCCGAAGGCGACAGAGGGGGTCGCCTCGCGTAGAGCGCCAACCTCCATCTGTCGCAAGGGAGGTCGCATCCAGTCGAACCGACCCCCTCTGGCCTGCCGGCCATCTCCCCCTCAAGGGGGGAGAGCGCGAGCCCTCAGACATGCAGCGCATGCCCCAGCGCCTTCAGCGCCGCTTCCTGAAAACCCTCGCCCTGTGTCGGATGGGCATGGATCGTCCCGGCGATGTCCTCCAGCGTCGCGCCCATCTCCAGCGCCAGCCCAAACGCCGTCGACAGTTCCGACACGCCCTGGCCGACGGCCTGGATGCCAAGCACCAGATGGTTGTCCGCCCGCGCCACTACCCGGACGAATCCGTCCTCGCCCAACTTCGTCATCGCCCGGCCATTGGCGGTGAAGGGAAACAGTCCGACCTTGATCTCGCCACGGGTCTTGGCCTCCTCCGGCGACAGGCCTGCGGTGACCAGCTCCGGATCGGTGAAACAGACAGCCGGGATCGCTCGTCTGTCCCAGCTGCGCTTGTGGCCGGCGACGATCTCGGCGACCATTTCGCCTTGCGCCATCGCCCGGTGCGCCAGCATCGGCTCGCCGGTGACGTCGCCAATGGCAAAGATACCACGCATCGAGCTGCGGCACTGGTCGTCGATGCGGATGAAGGGTCCGGCCATGTCGAGGTCGATCTGCTCCAACCCCCAGCCTTCGGTCACCGGCTTGCGACCGACCGTGACCAGCACCTTGTCGGCGGCAATCTTGCCGTTCTTGCCGCCATTCGTCTCGACCAGCAGCGCGTCGCGCTTAGTGGACAGCCCCTTGGCCTTGGCGTTCACGAGCACCTCGATGCCGAGTTCGGCCAGCCGCTTCACCACCGGCCGGGTCAGTTCCGCATCATATTGCGCCAGCACGCGCGGCAACGCCTCGACCACGGTCACCTTGGCGCCCAGCTTGGCAAAGGCGATGCCGAGTTCCAGCCCGATATAGCCGCCGCCGACCACCGCCAGCCTCTCCGGAACTTCGCTCAGCGCCAGCGCCTCGGTCGACGAAATGACCGGCCCGCCGAACGGCAGCGACGGCAGCTCGACCGGCGCCGAGCCGGTCGCTATCACCACCGTTTCGGCTCGGATCACCTGCATGCCGATCTCGGTCTCGACGGCAACGGTCTTGCCGTCGCGAAATGTCGCCCAGCCATGCACCGTCTTCACGCCAGCTTTCTTCAGCAGGCCGGCGACGCCGTTGTTCAGCCGGCTAACGATGCCGTCTTTCCAGGCAATGGTCGCGGCGAGATCAAGCGACGGTGCCGCGACCGTTATGCCGAGTGGACTTTTGCCGCCGGCCATGTGCGAGAGCTTTTCGAACTCTTCGGCTGCATGGATCAGCGCCTTTGACGGGATGCAGCCGACATTGAGGCAAGTTCCGCCCGGTTTGCCTGCCTCGACGATCACCGTGTCGATGCCAAGCTGCCCGGCGCGGATGGCACAGACATAGCCGCCCGGACCGGCGCCGATGACCAGCAGCTTGCAGGAGATTTCCTTCATGTCAGCTGCGTCCTTTCGAGGATAAATGCCCCACCATCCGGCCGCTGCGCGCCTTTCCTTCTCCCCCTGTGGGAGAAGGTGGATCGGCGCGTAGCGCCGAGACGGATGAGGGGTGTTGGACGGAGTGCGGTAGGTGCCAAGCTGGAGCACCCCTCATCCGTCGCCTTCGGCGACACCTTCTCCCACAAGGGGAGAAGGGGGAGCCAGCGTCCCGGCGCCCCATGCTGCCGGGCGAGGGGGCCTTTGCGACCGTTCTCATCTCCTCAGTCCACAAAAATCAGCGCCGGCGTCTCCAGTAGCGTCTTTATCCGCTGGATAAATACCGCTGCATCCCAGCCGTCGACGACGCGGTGGTCGAAGCTGGAGGACAGGTTCATCATCTTGCGCGGGATGAACTGGCTGCCGTCCCATACCGGCCGCACCATCATCTTGTTGACGCCGACGATCGCCACTTCCGGATGATTGATCACCGGCGTCGTCGCCACGCCGCCCATGGCGCCCAGCGAAGTGATGGTGATGGTCGAGCCCGAGAGCTCGTCGCGCGTCGCCGTGCCGGATTTTGCCGCCTCGGCCAGCCTGACAACCTCGGCTGCACAGTCCCAGATGTCGCGCGCCTCGGCGTGCTTGACCACCGGCACCATCAGCCCGGAAGCCGTCTGCGCGGCGATGCCGATGTGGACGCCGCCATGCTGGTGGACGATGCCGGCTTCGTCGTCGAACAGTGCGTTGACATTGGGCTGGTCGGCGATTGCCTTGACCATCGCCCGCATCAGGAACGGCAGCAGCGTCAGCTTCGGCCTGTCCGCGCCGGGCCGCTTCTCCTTGTTGAGCGCGGCGCGCAAATCCTCGAGCGCGGTGACGTCGATCTCCTCGACATAGGTGATATGCGGGATGCGCGACTTGGCCAGCGTCATCTTCTCGGCGATCTTTCGCCTGAGCCCGACTATCTTGATGTCCTCGACCGCCTCGTTGCGGGCGAGGCCAGGGGCCTTCGCGAGCCGGGGTCCGCGTGCCAGGAAGGCGTCGATGTCCTCGTGCCGGATGCGGCCGGCCGGGCCGGTTCCCGGGACCTGCCGAAGGTCGATGCCGGCCTCTTTCGCCCTGAGGCGGACGGCCGGCGAGGCCAGTGGCTTTTCTCCCTCGGGGCGCGGCGCACCGACCGGCGCTATACCCCCGAAAGCCGGCGCAGTACCCCCACCCCTAACCCCTCCCCACAAGGGGGAGGGGGACTCCATATCCGCCGTTCGTGCGCCCTCGGTTCTTGGCACATGCCCGACCAAGGGCGAGCTGGACCTGGCTTCGGCTTTGGCGGCCGAAGCTCGTCCCCCTCCCCCTTGTGGGGAGGGGCTAGGGGTGGGGGTAGGTGCCGCCTCACCCTCCGCCGATTTCGCGCCTGCGTTCACATTTCCCTCGCCGGCCACCTTCAACCTGACAATCGGCGAGCCGATCGCCACCGTGTCGCCGATCTCGGCGCCCAACCAGACGATCTCGCCATCGACGGGCGACGGAATTTCGACCGTCGCCTTGTCGGTCATGACAGCGGCAAGCACGGCGTCCTCGCGCACGAGATCGCCGACCTTGACCTGCCATTCGACGAGCTCGGCCTCGGCAACGCCTTCGCCGACATCGGGCAGCTTGATGACATATTCGCCCATCGTTCCCTCTTCAGGCTTCCATCGTTTCGACCAGCGCGCGGCCTAGCCGGGCGGGACCGGGAAAATAGTCCCACTCCTGCGCATGCGGATAGGGCGTGTCCCAGCCGGTGACCCGCGCCACCGGCGCTTCCAGATGGTAGAAGCAGTTCTCCTGGACCAGCGCCGAAAGTTCGGCACCGAACCCCGATGTCAGCGTCGCCTCGTGCACCACCACGCAGCGCCCGGTTTTGTTGACCGAGGCGACGATCGTCTCGAGGTCGAGCGGCAGCAGCGTTCTCAGATCGATGATCTCGGCATCGATGCCGGTCTCCTCGGCCGCCGCCCGGGCGACATAGACCATCGTGCCGTAGGCAAGCACGGTGACCGCCGCACCCGGCCGTCGGATCACCGCCTTGCCGAGCGGCACCGTGTAATGGCCGTCGGCAACCTCGCCGAGCTCATGTTTCGACCATGGCGTTACCGGCCGCTCGTGATGACCGTCGAAAGGCCCGTTATAAAGCCGCTTCGGTTCCAGGAAGATCACCGGGTCCGGATCCTCGATCGCCGCGATCAGCAGGCCCTTGGCGTCATGCGGGTTCGAGGGCACCACGACTTTCAGGCCGGAGACGTGGGTGAACAGCGCCTCCGGGCTCTGGCTGTGGGTCTGGCCGCCGAAAATGCCGCCGCCGGTCGGCATTCTCACGACGATCGGGCAGGTGAAATCGCCGTTCGACCGGTAGCGCAGCCGCGCCGCTTCCGAGACAATCTGGTCATAGGCCGGATATACATAGTCGGCAAACTGCACCTCGACGCAAGGCTTCAGCCCGTAGGCGGCCATGCCGATGGCCGCGCCGACAATGCCGGATTCGCTGATCGGCGCATCGAAGCAGCGGCTCTTTCCGTATTTCGCCTGCAGGCCTTGCGTGCAGCGGAAGACGCCGCCGAAGAAGCCGACATCCTCGCCGAACACGATGACTTGGCTGTCGCGCGCCATCGACACGTCCATGGCGTCGCGGATCGCCTCGATCATGGTCCGCCGCGGCATGGTCAGACCCCTGCCTGTTGGCGCTGGCGCCTGAGATGCGGCGGCATCTCGGCATAGACGCCCTCGAACATGTCGCGCGCCGAGGGCTTGCCGCCGGCATGCAGCGTGCCGTGGCGCTCGGCCTCCCGCTGCGCCGAAATCACCGTGTCGAGGATTTCCGCCTCGGCCTGGGCGTGGCGCTCGTCCGACCAGACGCCGCGCTGGATGAGATGGTTCTTCAGCCTGACGATCGGGTCGCCGAGCGGCCAGGCATCGGACTCGGCCTTCGGCCGGTAGGCCGACGGGTCGTCGGAGCTCGAATGGGCGCCGACGCGGTAAGTGACGTATTCGACCAGCGTCGGCCCGAGATTGCTGCGCGCCCGTTCCGCCGCCCATTTGGCCACCGCATGGACGGCGAGATAGTCGTTGCCGTCGACGCGCAGCGACGGAATACCGAAGCCGAGCCCACGGGCGGCAAAAGTACCGGAGCCGCCGCGGGCGATGCCCTGGAAGGTCGAGATCGCCCACTGGTTGTTGACGACGTTGAGCACGACCGGCGCCTTGTAGGTCGAGGCGAACACCAGCGCCGAATGGAAGTCGGACTCGGCGGTCGAACCGTCGCCGATCCACGCGGCGGCGATCTTTGAATCGTTGCTGATTGCCGAGGCCATCGCCCAGCCGACCGCCTGGATGTACTGCGTCGCCAGATTGCCGGAGATAGAGAAGAAGCCGTGCTCCTTCGATGAATACATGATCGGCAATTGCCGCCCTTTCAGCGGATCGGCCTCGTTCGAATAGATCTGGTTCATCATCGTGACCATCGGGTAGCCGTCGGCGATGAGCAGGCCGGCCTGCCGATAGGTCGGAAAATTCATGTCGCCGCGCGACAGCGCCTTGCGGAAGGCGCAGCTCACAGCCTCTTCGCCGAGATGCTGCATGTAGAAAGAGGTCTTGCCCTGGCGCTGTGCCATCTGCATGCGCGCATCGAAGCTGCGCAGCGTCATCATATGGCGCAGCCCCTCCAGCAACTCGTCGTCCGAAAGCAGCCCTGCCCACGGCCCGACCGCCTCGCCGGCGCGGTTGAGCACGCGGATGATCGAGAAGGCCAGATCGCGGATGTCGCGCGGGTCGACGTCGATCTTCGGGCGCGGCACCGAGCCAGCTTTTGGAATGCTCACATTGGAGAAATCCGGCGTCCCGCCCGGCCGCACTTCCGGTTCCGGAACATGGAAGCGCAGCATTCCGGCATCGGCCATGATCTCGGTCCTCCACTGTTGCCCGGCCAGGATACTTGCACACCGCCAGACCAGTGCCAATTCGTCGGGCGCGGCTTCGCTGCCGCTGGCTGCTGCCCGCGGCCGACAGGATGGAGATATGTCGGCGAAATTTCTTGTCGATCTTCCGCGCCGGCGCGCAATTTGGGAGATGATTGCGCCGGGTTTCCCGCCAGATAAGGCATGCGTCGGGTTGGGCGGCGCGAGCACCTCCTTCTCCCCTTGTGGGAGAAGGTGGCCGAGCGAAGCTCGGTCGGATGAGGGGTGTTCCAGCTTGGCACCAACAGCGCTCCGGCCAGCACCCCTCAACCGTCTTGGCGCTGCGCGCCAATCCACCTTCTCCCACAAGGGGGAGAAGGAAAGGAGGGCGGCGCCGTTCACCCCGCGCCCGCGTCATGCTAATCAGCGCCCATGGCACAAAAGAAAGCATACGAGGTCGATGCATGGCTCGCGAAGCCGGATCCGCGCGTCTCGATCGTGCTGCTTTACGGTCCCGATCGCGGGCTGGTTGCCGAGCGGGCAAAGGCCTTTGCCGGCAAGACCGGCCTGCCGCTCGACGATCCGTTCTCGGTCGTCAGGCTGGACGGATCGGAAGTCGATCGCGACGAGGGCCGCCTGCTCGACGAGGCCCGCACCGTGCCGATGTTTTCGGAGCGGCGCCTGCTATGGGTGCGCAACGCCGACGCTCAGAAGGCGCTTGCCGACGACGTCAAGGCGCTGACGTCGGAGCCCGCGCGGGACGCCATCATCCTCATCGAGGCCGGCGACCTGAAGAAGGGCGTCGGCCTGCGCGCCGTGGTGGAGGCGGCGGACAATGCCATGGCTCTGCCTTGCTACGCCGATGAGGCCAGGGACATCGACACGGTCATCGACGACGAACTGCGCAAGGCCGGCATGTCGATGACGCTGGAGGCGCGGCAGGCGCTGCGCCGCAATCTCGGCGGCGACCGGCTGGCCTCGCGCGGCGAGATCGAAAAGCTCGTGCTTTATGCGCATGGCCAGGCCGAAATCGGCCTCGACGACGTCAAGGCGACATCCGGCGATGTCTCCGGCCTCTCCTTCGATGCGGCCGTCGACGCCCTGCTCGAAGGCAGGATCGCCGACTTCGACACCGCCTTCACCCGCCATTGCCAGTCCGGCGGCCAGCCCTTTCTGGTACTTTCATCGGCGATGCGGCAGTTGCAGGCGATCCAGGCGATGCGCGGCCTGATGGACGCCGGCGGCCGCAATGCCGCTTCGGTCGTTGCCGCGGCGCGCCCGCCGGTGTTTTTCTCCAGGCGCAAGCTGGTCGAGAAAGCCCTCGAACGCTGGAGCAGCGAGGCGCTCGGGCGCGCCCTCAACCGCCTGCAGACGGCGGTGCTGCAGACACGCCGGCGGCCGGATCTGTCGGTCGCGCTGGCACGCCAGGCCCTGCTCGGCATCGCGGTGGAGAGCGCGAGGCTGGCGCAGCGCACCTGATCTCCCCCCTTGAGGGGGAGATGTCGCCAAAGGCGACAGAGGGGTCACAGCGCGTAGAACACCAGCCCCTTCCGCGACGACAGAGGAGGTGGGCGCTTGAAATTTGACGACCCCTTCTGGCCTGCCGGCCATCTCCCCCTCAAGGGGGGAGATTAACTACTTCGACGATTTCGCCAATCACCGCACGGCAGCAAAAATCTTATTTGCCGGCTAATTTTAGCAACCTACCTACTCCCGCTTCAGCCTTCGGCAAAGCTCGTCGAGCTGCTCCAGCGTCCGGTAGGCGACGCTGATCACGCCGCCGCGCTGGTTGTGCTCGATCGTGACAATCATGCCGATCGTGCTGGTCATCAGCCGCTCCAGCGCCAGCGTGTCGGCATCCTTTTGCGGCGGTGCGGCGGGCTGGCGTTTTGCCGACGGCGCGCCGACCGGCAGCTGCGCCAAGGCCTCGGCCTGGCGCACCGAAAGCCCCTCATCGATGATCCGCTTGGCAAGCCCGGCCGGGTCGTTGGCCGTCACCAGGGTACGGGCGTGGCCGGCAGAGAGCGCCCCGTCGACCAGCATGTCGCGGATGACGTCGGGCAGCTTGAGCAGTCTCAACGTGTTGGCGACATGGCTGCGGCTCTTGCCGATCACCTGGCCGAGATCGGCCTGGGTATAGCCATGGTCGTCGATCAGCTGCTGGTAGCCGAGCGCCTCCTCGACCGGGTTGAGGTCGGTGCGCTGGACGTTTTCGATGATCGCCAGTTCGAGCGCCGTGCGATCGTTGACGTCGCGCACGATAATCGGGATTTCGGTCAGCCCGGCGCGTTGCGCCGCACGCCAGCGTCGCTCGCCGGCGATGATCTCATAGCGGCCCGGCTGGGTTTTCGACGGCCGCGCCACCACCGGCTGCACCACGCCATGTTCGCGGATGGACTGGGCGAGGTCGGTCAGGTCGGCGTCGCCAAAATGCCGGCGCGGGTTTTTCGGGTTAGGGCTGAGGAACTCGATCGGCACCTTGCCGTCGGCCGCCAACCCGGGCTTTTCCGGTGCCGCCGGGCGATCGATTTCGCCGATCAGGGCCGCCAGTCCCCGTCCCAGTCTTTTCCTCGAAGGGTCTTCGTTCATCGTCCGTCCAGATCGTTTCGGTATCGAATCGCTTGTTGGTTACTGCTAGGCGGCACGCAATTTGCGCTCGCGGCGGATGACTTCCGAAGCAAGCTGCAGATAGGCCTGGCTGCCCGAACATTTGAGGTCGTAGAGAATCGCCGGCTTGCCGTAGGACGGCGCCTCGGAGACGCGGACATTGCGCGGGATGACGGTTTCATAGACCTTGTCGCCCATATGCGCCCGCACATCCTGCACCACCTGGTTGGCGAGATTGTTGCGCCCGTCGAACATGGTCAGCACGATGCCCTGGATCGTCAGGTCGGGGTTGATCGAGCGGCGCACCTGCTCGACCGTCTCCAAAAGCTGGCTCAGGCCCTCCAGCGCGAAAAACTCGCACTGCAGCGGCACCAGCACCGAATCGGCCGCAGCCATCGAATTCAGTGTCAGCAGGTTGAGCGACGGCGGGCAGTCGATCAGCACATAGCCGAAATTGGCCGAGCGCTCAGCCGAAGCCCGCAGAGCGTTGCGCAGCCGCAGCACTCGATCCGGCGCCGAGGCGATTTCCATCTCTATGCCGAGCAGGTCGAGCGTCGACGGTACGATCGACAGGCCAGGCACCGCCGTCGGGATCGCCGCCGCTTCGAGATCCAGCTCGCCGGTCAGCACATCATAGGACGAGACGGTGCGGTCGCGCCGGTCGATGCCAAGCCCGGTGCTGGCGTTGCCCTGCGGGTCGAGATCGACGATCAGCACCTGTTCGCCTATGGCCGCCAGCGCGGTGGCCAGATTGATGGCGGTCGTCGTCTTGCCGACGCCGCCTTTCTGGTTGGCGACGGTGATGATTCGGGGG
The DNA here is from genome assembly GCF_040318825.1 of Mesorhizobium sp. M1006. NCBI lineage: Bacteria > Pseudomonadati > Pseudomonadota > Alphaproteobacteria > Hyphomicrobiales > Phyllobacteriaceae > Mesorhizobium > Mesorhizobium sp. M1006. Next base: position 59,632 of record NZ_JAMYMZ010000028.1, on the reverse strand, counting down.
CCGTTCTTCATCATGGGTCTATGCCAGAAATTCATTTGGGTCGCCGGTCACAAGCCAGGGTGCTGTCGCAAGTCGGATACTTCGAGAATGACGCCCTGTGCGTCGGTTGCACTGGCATGTTCTACCAGATCGAAAGACCATCGTTGAGCGCTTTCTGCCACTTCGGCGCGGTAATCCCGACCTTTGTGAAACAGGCCGCGCGACCCCTTGGTCAGCCACGGTGCTGCCAGGTCGAGCAAGCCGGGCAGCGAGGTGAGTGCCCTGGCTGTGACGATTTGCGGTGCAGGAACAAGAGGATAGCTGTCTTCGATGCGGCGCGCGATAACCTTGGCGGGCAGGCTGAACTGTCCGATGACCGCTTGCAGGAACGATGCTTTTTTCCGGTTGCTTTCAACCAGGTCGATACCGGCGCCGTCCCGCTCGGCAAGCAAAAAGGCCAGCACAAGGCCGGGAAACCCACCGCCGGAGCCGAGATCGACCCAGCGCTTCGCCTTTGGTTTGATTCGCGCCAGCTGCGCGCTGTCGAGGATGTGGCGGCGCCAGACATCGTCCTGCGTCGATTGCGCGGCCAGATTGATCCGGCGGTTCCATTTCTGGAAGACGGCCTCGAACTCGACCAGGCGATCGAATGTTTCACGTGAAACCGGGCCCGCTGCCGCCTGCAGGTTTGCCCAGGACGCAGCGCTCACGCGACCTGCTTTCGCGCGGCCGCCTCGGCATTGCGGACATGGGCGACAATAATCGCCAGCGCCGCCGGCGTCATGCCTTCCATGCGTTGCGCATCGGCAATCGAGCGCGGCTGGCGTGCCAGCATCTTCTGCTTCAACTCGTTCGACAGGCCGGGAACAGAAGCAAAGTCGAGCGATTTGGGAATAAGCCTGCTCTCCTCATGCCTGATCTGCGAAACATCGGCCTGCTGCCGGTCGAGATAGACAGAATATTTGGCTTCCGTTTCAAGACGTTCGGCCGTTTTGCTGTCGATCGCCGCGAAAGCCGGCTCGACCCTCGCCAGCCAGGCGATGTCGACGCCGGGATAGGCCAGCAACTCATAGGCCGAGCGGCGGACGCCGTCCCGGTTGATTTCGAGCCCATGGCGCGCTGCCTCATTGGGGGTCATGGTGGTGCCGAGGGCGAGCTGTCGCGCCTTCTCAAGGTCTTGCATACTATTGTTGAACCGCTGCATCCGCTCCGGCGAGGCAATCCCCAGCCTTATCGCCAGTGGCGTCAGCCGCTCATCGGCGTTGTCGGCTCGGAGCGATAGCCGGAACTCGGCCCGCGAGGTGAACATGCGGTAGGGTTCGGCAATGCCGCGGCTGGTCAAATCGTCGACCATCACGCCGATATAGGCTTCGGTGCGGCTGAGCACGATTTCCTCGCTCGCCGACGCCTTGCGCGCCGCATTCAAGCCGGCAAGCAGCCCTTGCGCGCCGGCCTCCTCGTAGCCGGTGGTGCCGTTGATCTGTCCGGCGAGGAACAAGCCGGCGATCCGCTTGGTTTCCAGCGTCGGCTTGAGCTCGCGTGGATCGACATGATCATACTCGATGGCATAGCCCGGCTGCAGCATCGTTGCCCGCTCCAGCCCCGGAATGGTCTTCAGGATGTCGAGCTGCACGTCCTCGGGCAGCGAGGTCGAAATGCCGTTCGGGTACACCGTGTCGTCGTCCAGCCCTTCGGGCTCCAGAAAGATCTGGTGGCCTTCGCGGTCACCGAACTTGACGATCTTGTCTTCGATCGACGGGCAATAACGCGGCCCGACGCCTTCGATCGACCCCGAATACATGGCCGAGCGGCCGAGATTGGCGCGAATCAGCTCGTGCGTCGCATTGGTCGTTCGGGTGATGCCGCAATGGATCTGCGGATTTTCGATGCGATCGGTCAGCAGCGAGAACGGCACGGGGTCCTCGTCCGCCGCCTGGCTCTCCAGTGACGCCCAATCGATCGTCCTGCCGTCCAGCCGCGGCGGCGTGCCGGTCTTCAGCCGCCCGAGCCTGAAGCCGGCGTGGCTCATCGTCGCCGACAGGCCGACGCTCGCCTGCTCGTTCATGCGGCCGGCGACGATCTTCTTCTCGCCGATATGGATCAGCCCGCGCAGAAAAGTGCCGGTCGTCAGCACCACGGCGCCGCAGGCGAGCCGGCTACCATCCGCCAGCAGCACCGCCGCGATGCGTCCGTCGTCGATTTCCCCATTGTTGATTTCGAAATCCAGCACCTCGCCTTCGATGACATCGAGGCCAGCCTGCTGGCGGATTGCCGCCTGCATGGCGAGGCGATAAAGTTTTCGGTCGGCCTGTGTTCGCGGACCACGCACGGCTGGCCCCTTGCGGCGGTTGAGCAGGCGGAACTGGATGCCGGCGGCATCGGCGACGCGCCCCATCAGCCCGTCCATGGCGTCGATCTCGCGAACCAGATGGCCCTTGCCGAGGCCGCCGATCGCCGGATTGCAAGACATCACGCCGATCGTGTCGAAACGCAGCGTCACCAGCGCCGTCCTGGCGCCAGCCCGCGCGGCCGCACTAGCCGCCTCGCACCCAGCATGACCGCCGCCCACCACCACCACATCGTAGCGATTGGTCATTTGTATATTCCGATTCAAATCTGCCGACACATGTGCCCGTGAGCCTGCACTGTCAAGGACACCAACTAGTCGTTTCACGTGAAACAATTCCGTCTGCGTTCATCGCTACGTGTTTCACGTGAATCATCACCGGCTTCCCGCCACTATGCGAGTAAGCTAGCGACACGCCCGCATCTCGGCATTTGGCAATGTTTCACGTGAGTCATTTGCCGATACAGAACTGCGAAAAGATAACGTCCAGCATATCCTCGACATCGACCGCCCCAACGATGCGTCCAAGCCGATCCGCCGCCAGGCGCAGTTCCTCGGCCCGTAGCTCCTGCCCGCGATCACCACTGACCACTGCTGCGAGCAGGAAGCGTTTCGTCTCGTTGAGCAGCTCGACGTGCCGCAGCCGCGACGGCAGGACATCGCCGGCCTTGCCGATCTGGACTGCGGCACGACGCCCGATCTCGTCCAGCAGTTCGGCCAGACCCGTGCCGTCCCGCGTCGAGATAGCGAAATCATAGTGCACCGCAGGCGAGGGCGATTTACCCCCCAGCAGGTCAATTTTTGTTCCAACCCTCAGCGCCTGAATGTCGCCCGGCGGCACACCGATTGCGATTGGCTCCGCCAGATCCTCAAGCAGCAACAGCAGATCGGCGCTGTGCGCCTTGGTCCTGGCCTTCTCGATGCCGATCGCCTCTATCTTGCCGGGCGCCTCGCGCAGACCGGCGGTGTCGGTTACCCTGACCCGCACCCCTTCCAGGTCCAGTACCACCTCGAGCAGGTCGCGGGTCGTGCCCGGCTCGTCGGTGACGATGGCCGCTTCGCGCCGCGCCAAGGCGTTGAACAGGCTGGACTTGCCGGCATTCGGTGCGCCGAGGATTACCACTTCGAACCCGTCGCGGATGATTTCGGCAGCGCGGAAGCCGGCGACGTGGCGCTCGATTTCGTCGATCATGGCCCGGACATCGGACCAGACCGTATCAGCGACCGAGCCCGGCACGTCATCCTCGTCGGCAAAGTCGATCTCGGCCTCGATCATCGCGCGGGCGTGGATCAGCCGTCGGCGCCAGCCCAGATAGACTTCGCTCTGCACGCCTTGGGCGTTGTGAACGGCAAAGCGCCGCTGCGCCTCGGTTTCAGCGTTGATGAGATCGGCCAGCGCCTCGGTTTCGACCAGATCGAGCTTGCCGTTGAGAAAGGCGCGGCGGGTGAGTTCGCCAGGCTCGGCATGCCTGACGCCGTCGAAGGAGGCGATCGTTTCCAGCATCCTCGCCACAACGGCGCGCCCGCCATGCACATGGAACTCTGCAACGTCCTCGCCGGTAAAACTGTCGGGGCCGGCAAAGAAGACGACCAGGCCGCTGTCCAGCACCGATCCGTCGAGCGCCCGGAACTTGCGATAGGTGGCAACGCGGTTTGGCACCTTCGATCCAGCAATCGTTTCGACAGCGAATCGACTCTGCGGCCCGGAAATCCGGATCACCGCAATGCCGGCCGGCAGGCGCCCGCTCGACAGCGCCACGATGGAGTCTTTTGAAATCATTTGCCCGCTCTGCCGAAGCGCCCTAGCTATGCCTGTTCAATCCGCATCGAGTAGTGCCGTGACATTGCCTGCACAAAACCTGCTTGCCGAAGAGGCCAGCCCCTATCTGCAGCAGCACAGCGGCAATCCAGTGCACTGGCGGCCATGGTCGCCCGCCGCTCTGGCCGAAGCAAAGGTGCTGCAGCGTCCGATCCTGCTCTCTGTCGGCTACGCCGCGTGCCATTGGTGCCACGTCATGGCGCATGAGAGCTTCGAGAACGACGACGTCGCCGCCGTCATGAACCGTCTCTTCGTCAATATCAAGGTCGACCGCGAGGAGCGCCCCGACATCGACCAGATCTACATGGCGGCGCTGTCCTCGATGGGCGAGCAGGGCGGCTGGCCGCTGACCATGTTCCTGACGCCGGAGGGCAAGCCGTTCTGGGGCGGCACTTACTTTCCGCGCGAAGCCCGCTACGGCCGGCCGGGTTTCGTCCAGGTGCTGGAGGCGGTTGACAAGGCTTGGCGGGAGAAGAAAGAAAGCGTTAACCAGAGTGCCGACGGGCTGACCACGCATGTCGAGACGCGGCTGGCGGGCAGCCATGCCAAGGCCGTGCTCGACCGCGGCATGCTGGCGAACCTCGCCAATGGCATTGACGGCATGATCGACCGCGATTTGGGCGGTCTGCGCGGCGCGCCGAAATTCCCCAACGCGCCGTTCATGCAGAGCCTCTGGCTGACCTGGCTGCGCGACGGCACCGCATCGCACCGCGACGCCGTTCTCCTCAGCCTCGAAAAGATGCTGGCCGGTGGCATCTATGACCATATTGGCGGCGGACTCAGCCGCTACTCGACCGACGCCGAATGGCTGGTCCCGCATTTCGAAAAAATGCTCTACGACAATGCCCAGCTCATCCGCTTGTGCAATTGGGCCTATGCGTCAACCGGCGAGGAATTGTTCCGGCTGCGAATCGAAGAGACCATTGCCTGGCTGTTGCGCGAAATGCGAGTCGAGGGCGATGCCTTCGCCGCCAGCCTTGATGCCGATAGCGAGGGCGAGGAGGGGTTGTTCTACACCTGGAGCAGGGATGAACTCGAGGCAGCCCCTGGCGACGATTCAGCATTGTTTTTCAAATACTTCACGCTTGCCGATCCGCATGGTTGGGAAGGCAAGCCGATCATTTGCCAGACTGATGCTCAACAGGCGCAGAGCGTCGTCGATCGTGACCTTCTGGTTCCGCTCAAGCAAAGGCTGCTGGCAGCGAGGGAACAGCGCGTGCGGCCCGGGCGTGACGGCAAGGCCCTGACCGACTGGAACGGCTTGATGATCGCAGCCCTTGCCGAGGCCGGACGGTCGCTTGGCCGATCCGACTGGATCGAAGCGGCGGCAACGGCCTTTGCCGCGATTGCGGCTGCCGGACGTGACGGCCGCCTGCCGCATTCGATGCTCGGCGCAAAGAAGCTGTTTCCGGCTCTGTCGAGCGACTATGCCGCCATGGCCAACGCCGCCATCTCACTGTTCGAGGCGACCGGCAATCCCGACTACATCGATCGCGCCGGGAACTTCATTGAGCAACTCGATCTTTGGCACCGGGACAGCGACAAGACCGGCTATTATCTGACCGCGTCCGACAGCGCGGATGTGCCGATCCGCATCCGCGGCGATGTCGACGAAGCCATTCCTTCCGCTACCGGCCAGATCATCGAAGCCCTGGTCCGATTGTCGTCGCTTTCGGGCGATCTCGATCTCTGGGAAAAAGCCTGGACAGTCGCAGAGCACGCGGGCGGGCGGGCGGAGCACCAGGGCTATGGCCAGGCGGGTATAGTCAATGCCTGTGCCTTGGCGCTTGAACCGCTGAAGCTAGTGATCGTGGATAGACCGGAGACTCTAAGGCTTGTTCCGGTTGCGAATCGAAATCCAGACCCGCGCCGGGTGGACGTCGTCGTGCCTGTTGGCTCGGCGACAAATCTGCCAGCCTTGCCAGGCGGCGTCCTGCCGCCAACGACCGAGCCCGGCGCCTGGCTCTGCACGGGGCAGGTCTGCCTGCCGGTGATAACCGACGCTGAGGAACTCGAGCGGCAGTTGCGCCGTCGATAGGTCGAGGTGCACAGAACCGGAACGCCGGCGGGACAGCGCCTTGCCCCCTTTACGTATTCATCGAATCGAAGAAATCCGCGTTGGTCTTGGTCTGCTTGAGCTTGTCGATAAGGAACTCGATGGCGTCGGTCGTTCCCATCGGCGCCAGGATGCGGCGCAGCACGAAGATCTTCTGCAGGTCCTGGCGCGGAACCAGCAGGTCCTCCTTGCGGGTGCCGGATTTGAGGATGTCCATGGCCGGATAGATGCGCTTGTCCGCCACCTTGCGGTCGAGCACGATTTCCGAATTGCCGGTGCCCTTGAACTCTTCGAAGATGACCTCGTCCATGCGGCTGCCGGTATCGATCAACGCCGTCGCGATGATGGTCAGCGAGCCGCCTTCCTCGATGTTGCGGGCAGCACCGAAGAAGCGCTTCGGCCGCTGCAGCGCGTTGGCGTCGACACCACCGGTCAGCACCTTGCCGGATGACGGCACGACGGTGTTGTAGGCGCGGCCGAGGCGGGTGATCGAATCCAGCAGGATGACGACGTCACGGCCGTGCTCGACCAGGCGCTTGGCCTTCTCGATGACCATTTCGGCAACCTGGACGTGGCGCACCGCCGGCTCGTCGAAGGTCGAGGATACCACCTCGCCCTTCACCGAGCGCTGCATGTCGGTGACTTCCTCCGGCCGCTCGTCGATCAGAAGCACGATCAAATAGCATTCCGGATGGTTGGTGGTGATCGAATGGGCGATGTTCTGCAACAGCACCGTCTTGCCGGTGCGCGGCTGCGCCACGATCAGGGCGCGCTGGCCCTTGCCGAGCGGCGCCACCAGGTCGATGACGCGCGCCGAAATGTCCTTCGAGGTCGGAACCTCCATCTCCATCTTCAGCCGCGAGGTCGGATAAAGCGGGGTCAGATTGTCGAAATGGATCTTGTGGCGGATTTTTTCCGGGTCGTCGAAATTGATCGTGTTGACCTTGAGCAGCGCGAAATAGCGCTCGCCCTCTTTCGGGCTGCGGATCGGCCCTTCGACCGTATCGCCGGTCTTCAGCGAGAACCGCCGGATCTGCGACGGTGAAATATAGATGTCGTCGGGACCCGGCAGATAATTGGCATTGGCGGAGCGCAGGAAACCAAAACCGTCCTGCAGCACTTCGACGACGCCGTCGCCGATGATCTCGATATCCTGGGTCGCCAGCCTCTTCAAGATCGCGAACATCAGCTCCTGCTTGCGCATGACGCTGGCGTTCTCGACCTCGAGCGATTCCGCATAAGCGATCAGCTCTGGCGGTTTCTTGTTCTTGAACTCTGTGAGTTTCATTTCTTGCATCATTAGACGGACTCTGAGTAAGCTTTGGGAAAAATATCGGCGGGATGCGACAAATGCCGGGCGCGGCCGAAGCGATAAATGGGCGGCGCATGACGGGAAGGAAGACCCGTCTTTTATCGTCGGTCGGTTGAAAGAGCAAGCCGCCTTTTGCGGGCAACCGAAGACGTCAGAACGGTTTCACGATTACCAGGACGACGATGACGATCATCAGCAATGTAGGGATCTCATTGACGATCCGCCAGTGCCTTGCCGATTTTTCATTGCGGTCTTCGGCAAATTTGCGGACGGCGCCGGCGAGATAGCCATGCACGGCCGACAGGCCAACCACCGCAGCGATCTTGGCATGCAGCCAGCCGCCTTGAAAACCAAAGCCTTTCCAGGCGAGCCAAAGGCCGAATGCCCAGGTGATCACCATTGCCGGATTGATGATGCCGCGCAGCAGGCGGCGCTCCATCACCTTGAAAGTCTCCGACTGGACGGAGCCTTTTTCGGCATCGGCATGATAGACCAGCAAGCGCGGCAAATAGAGCATGCCAGCCATCCAGGAGATGACGGCAATCACATGGATCGCCTTCGCCCAGGGATAGAAATCATCGGGCCCGAAGAAAAACAGCAGCCCGGCCAGCACCAGGAAAATGGCGATCGCGATTGCCGCGCGGCGCATCGCGCCCTTACCGGTGTTGGTGCCGTTCGCATTGTCCGCGCCCATCATCGTCACGATGCGCTCCGCACCAGCTTGACCATCCGCTCGACATGCGCCAGCGGCGTCTCGGGCGTGATGCCGTGGCCGAGATTGAAGATCAGCGGCCCGTCGCCCAGCGCCTTCAGGATCGCCCCCACGCCGTCGTCAAGCGCCTTGCCGCCGGCTACAAGCCGCAGCGGATCGAGATTGCCCTGCACGGCGCCGTCACGCTGCAATTCCTTCGCGCTCGACAAGGGCACGGTCCAATCGAGGCCCAGCCCGGTCACGCCGGTCTTCTGGCGATAGCTTCGATAGTGATCTCCCGCGCCCTTGGGAAAGCCGATGATCGGAACATTGGGATGGACAGCCTTCACTTGCCGGACGATCGAGGCCACCGGCTCGACGCAGAACAATTCGAAAGACGCTTCGTCGAGCACGCCTGACCACGAATCGAAGATCTGCACCACGTCGGCGCCGGCCGCGATCTGGCGGATCAGATAGGCAGCCGAATGATCGGCGAGCACCTTCAGCAGCCGAAGAAAGGCCGCCGGCTCGCGATAGGCGAACAGCCTGGCCGGCGCCTGGTCGGGCGTACCGTGGCCGGCAATCATGTAGGTCGCCACCGTCCAGGGCGCACCGCAGAAGCCGATCAGCGTCGTTTCATCAGGCAGTCTGGCGCGCAACCGCCGCACCGTCTCGTAGACCGGCTCGAGATTCACGTGAAACGTTTCGCCGTCGAGAGCCGCAATTTCCGCAGCCGTGATCGGCGTCAGCAGCGGGCCGCGTCCTTCCTCGAAGCGCACGTCGCGGCCGAGCGCATGCGGCACGACAAGAATATCGGAAAACAGGATCGATGCATCGAAGCCGAAGCGTTCGATCGGCTGCAGCGTCACTTCGACGGCGAGATCCGGGTCGTAGCAAAGATCGAGGAAGGATCCGGCCCGTCTCCTCGTCTCCCGGTATTCCGGCAGATAGCGGCCGGCCTGGCGCATCATCCAGAGCGGTGGCGGAAACGCCCCCTTGCCTCTCAACACGTCCAGCACGATCCGGTCTTGAGGCATTGAGCGCTCGCCTTTCCAGGCTTCCCTATAATTAAATATTCTATTTTTAGGAATCTTATGATTCTAAGAGTCTGTTGGTTGTGGTGGTTGTCTGCTGTCCCGCTTTGCCCTCGAAAAGACCAGCCAGCATATTGTCGCGCGCTTCTCCAACGGGATTGCAGGACTTTGTGGAAAACCGCGAATTTACGACTGGAGTCAATGCGTTGCCGCCAGGCCAGGGAAATTGCCCCTGTGGATGAAGCGAAGGCAAAAAGCTCCGTCCCCGGACTTGTCCCCAACCGCCCGGAGAAGCCGACAGCACATCGAATTGTGGACAAACCGCCATCTGATACAGTCGCTTTGCGGTGGCCGAGTTTCCCGCCCGGCTTATCCACATCGGCCCACAGCCTGGAATGTATCCTGTGAACAAACCGCAGAGCTTCTTTCACCTTCACCTGATTTCCGACGCCACCGGCGAAACGCTGCTGGCCGCCGGCCGCGCGGCTTCCGCGCAATACAAGGACGCGCGCGCCATCGAACATATCTACCCGCTCATCCGCACCGAAAAGCAGGTGACGAAGGTGTTCGAGGATATCGAGGAGGAGCCGGGCATCATCCTCTATACGGTGGTCGACCAGAAGCTTGCCCGCGGCATCGACGAACGCTGCGCGGCCATGGGCCTGCCTTGCGTCTCGGTGCTGGAACCGGTGCTGACGGTGTTCCAGTCCTATCTCGGCACGCCGGCCGGCCGCCGCGTCGGTGCCCAGCATGTGCTGGACGCCGAATATTTCCGCCGCATCGACGCGCTCAACTTCACCATGGAGCATGACGATGGCCAGCTGCCGGCCAATATGGATGATGCCGACATCGTGCTCGTCGGCATCTCCCGCACCTCGAAGACGCCGACCAGCATCTATCTCGCCAATCGCGGCATCAAGACCGCCAACATCCCGATCGTGCTCGGCGTTCCGGTGCCCGAAAGCCTGGTCAATGCCACGAGGCCGCTGATCGTTGGCCTGGTCGCCACCGCCGAACGGATCTCGCAGGTCCGGCAGAACCGCATTCTCGGCACCAGCGCCTACGAACCGACCGACTATGTCGACCGCGCCGCGATCGCCGAAGAGCTCGCCTATGCCCGCCAGATATGCACGCGGCACGGCTGGCCGATGATCGACGTCAGTCGCCGTTCGATCGAGGAGACGGCGGCGGCCATCGTTGCCCTGCGCGGCAAGACGCGGTAGGGCGTGTGATATTCAGGTGATGCCGGCCTGCAAACGGCGGTTTCCTGCGCTTCCGGTGCTCACGTACGAAAAGTACGCTCCGCTCCGGTTCTCGGAAGCCACCGTTTTCGGCTCGGCCTGACCTGAATCTCGACACACCCTAGTGTCAGGAACCGGGTGAAAAAATGGCTGAAAAAATCATCCTTGCCTCGGGCAGCCCGTTCCGCAAGGCGCTGCTCGTCAATGCCGGCGTCACTGTCGAAGCGGTTCCGGCCTCTGTCGATGAGCGCGCGCTCGAGGCGCCGCTGCAGAATACTGGCGTGTCGCCGGAGGACGTCGCCCTGGTGCTCGCTGAAGCCAAGGCCACCGACGTCAGTGAGCGCAAGCCCGGCGCCCTGGTGCTCGGCTGCGACCAGACGCTGTCGCTCGGCGACGAGCTGTTCCACAAGCCGGCCGACATGGAAGGAGCGCGCCGTCATCTGCTGGCGCTGTCGGGCAAGACGCATCATCTCAACAGCGCCGTCGTGCTCGGCCGTGACGGCCAGGTTCTATGGCGGCATGTCGGCATCGCCAGCCTGACCATGCGCAAGCTCGATCCGGCCTTCATCGGCCGCCATCTGGCGCGCGTCGGCGCCAAGGCGTTGTCCAGCGTCGGCGCTTACCAGATCGAAGGCGAAGGCATCCAGCTGTTCGAAAAAATCGAAGGCGACTATTTTACTATTGTCGGCTTGCCACTTTTGCCGGTGCTGGCCAAGCTGCGTGAGTTCGGGGCGATCGATGGCTGAGGCCCCAAAAAAAGCCTTCGTCACCGGCCACCCGATCGCGCATTCCAGGTCTCCGAAGATCCACGGCCACTGGCTGGTGAAATACGGCATCGACGGCGTCTACGAGGCCATCGACGTTGCACCGGAGGCCTTTGCCGAATTCCTGCAGGCGCTGCAGGCACAAGGCTATCGCGGCGGCAACGTCACCATCCCGCACAAGGAAGCCGCCTTCGCACTGGCGGCGCGACGCGACGCCGACGCCGAACAGATCGGTGCGGTCAATACGCTGTGGTTCGAGAATGGCGAATTGTGCGGCGGCAACACCGATGCCCATGGCTTTGCCGCCAATCTGGACGAATATGCACCGGGCTGGGCGGCCAACGGCCCCGCCGTGGTGCTCGGTGCCGGCGGCGCCGCTCGCGCGGTCATCCATGCGCTGAAGCAGCGCGGCGTCAGCGACATCCGCATCGTCAACCGGACGCTTGCGAGGGCGCAGGAGCTGCGCGACCGCTTCGGTGCCGGCGTTTCCGCCCACAACCTCGCGGCGACCGGCGAATTGCTCGAAGATGCCGGCCTGCTGGTCAACACGACAGCGCTCGGCATGCATGGCAATGAAGGCCTGTCCGCGGATCCAGGCAGACTGCCGGACCGCGCCATCGTCACCGACATTGTCTACGTGCCGCTGGAGACGCCGCTGCTTGCTACCGCCAAAGCGCGCGGCCTGAGAACCGTCGATGGGCTCGGCATGCTGCTGCACCAGGCGGTGCCCGGCTTCGAGCGCTGGTTCGGCATCAGGCCAGAAGTCACCGCCGAACTGCGGCAAATAATTATTGCCGATATCGGCGCGATAAAATGATCGTGCTCGGCCTCACCGGATCGATCGGCATGGGCAAATCGACCGCGGCCAAGATGTTCGCCGAAGCCGGCGTGCCGGTCCATGATTCCGACGAGGCTGTGCATCGGCTTTATGCCGGCAAGGCCGCGCCCTTGGTCGAGGCGGCCTTTCCCGGCACCACCAGATCCGGTGCGGTCGACCGCGCGGCACTGGCGGAGCGGGTGCTCGGCGACGCCGCCGCGCTGAAACGGCTGGAAGCGATCATCCATCCGCTGGTCCGTGCCGATGCCGATGCCTTCCTGGCTGAACATCGTGCCGCCGGCGCGCCGCTTGCCGTGCTCGATATACCGCTGCTGTTCGAGACCGGCGGCCGCAACCGCGTCGACAAGGTCGTGGTCGTCACCGCGCCGCCCGAAGTCCAGCGCGCCCGCGTGCTGGCGCGGCCGGGTATGAACGAGGAGAAACTGGCGTCGATCCTGGCCAGGCAGGTTCCTGACGCCGAAAAGCGCCGGCGCGCCGACTTTGTCATCGACACCGGTCAGGGCTTTGACGCCACTCGCGCGGCCGTCAAGGCCATCATCGCCGAACTAGTCGTGGATAAGGCAGCCAGACCTGGTTAGGAGGCTTGCAGCCCGCATTACTTGTTGCCATTTTGTTCCTGGCGTGATTCGGCTAGAATGATGCCGGCACCAGTGGACTGATTCGATGCGTGAGATCATCTTCGATACGGAAACCACCGGCCTCGACACGCGCGAGGACCGCGTCATCGAGCTTGGCGGCGTCGAGCTGGTCAACCGCTTCCCGACCGGCCGAACCTTCCACAAATACATCAACCCGCAAGGCCGCCAGATCCATCACGAGGCGCAGGCCGTGCACGGCATCAGCGCCGCCGATCTTCAGGGCAAGCCGACTTTCATGGAGATCGCCGAGGAGTTTCTGGCCTTCATCGACGGCGCCAAACTGGTCGCGCACAATGCCGGCTTCGACATCGGCTTCCTCAATCTCGAATTCGGCCGGCTTGGCCATCCGGCCATCGATCCGGGACGGATCGTCGACACGCTGGCGCTGGCGCGCCGCAAGCATCCGATGGGCCCCAATTCGCTCGACGCGCTCTGCCGCCGCTACGGCATCGACAACGGCCGCCGCACCAGGCACGGCGCGCTGCTCGATTCGGAATTGCTGGCCGAGGTCTATATCGAGCTCATCGGCGGCAAGCAGGCAAGCCTTATCCTCGACAGCATCCTGACTCCGGCGGGCGGCAGGCAGGATGTCGACGACATCGATATTTCGATCGGTGTGCGGCCGATCGCCTTGCCGTCGCGCCTGACCGATGCCGAGCGCGCAGCACACGCAGGCATGGTTGGCAGCCTCGGCGAAAAAGCGCTGTGGCTGCGCGTCCCCCCGGAAGCGAGTTCCGCGGCACAGTGATTTTGACCGGAGTGATCCTTCGCGCCCCCCTCTGTCCTGCCGGACATCTCCCCCTCAGGGGGGTGTTTGGACCGGAGACATCGCGAACAGGTGTGCGAGGACATCGCGAACAGTTTGGCGCGCTTTGCGCCGGGAGGTTCGGGATGCCATTCGAGGACACGAGCGCGATGTCTCCGGTCCAAACAGGGGGGGAGATTGGCAGACCCAGCGTCTCGCTCATTCCTGCGGCGATGAAGGATTGGCGAAGGCTGACGTGAAGTCCGATCTCCCCCCTTGTACTGCCCCGCCGGCGTCTCAAACAAAAAACCCGGCTTCGCGCCGGGTTTTTCAAACGCTGCGAGCCAACCAGCCTCAGCTCACCTTGACCTTGGCGGCGGCAGCTTGGTCCTCGGTCAGCTTCTGCTGGAACATCTGCGCGAAATCGATCGGGTCTAGCATCAGCGGCGGGAAGCCGCCGTTGCGTGTTGCCTCGGCGATGATCTGCCGGGCGAACGGGAACAGCAGCCGCGGGCATTCGATGAACAGGATCGGCAGCATGTGCTCCTGCGGGAAGCCGCTGATGGAGAAGACGCCGCCATAGACCAGCTCGACGTTGAACAGCACTTCCTGGTCGAACGACGCTTTTGCGTTCAGCGTCAAATTGACGTCGAACTGCTTGTCCGAAAGCGGGTTGGCGTTCACGTTGACATTGATGGCGATGCCCGGAGCCTTGTCGCGGCCGCGCAACGAGTTCGGTGCGCCGGGGCTTTCGAAGGACAGGTCCTTCACATATTGCGCAAGCACGTTGAGCGAAGGCTGCGCCGCATTTCCATTACCGTTGGCTGCGCCGGTCGGCGCGTCGTCGTTGCTGGCCATAAGCTGTGGTCCTTTTGCCTGGGCAGCGTTGCTGACCGGATTGAAATTCGGGCGTTCGCTATCATGGCCGGCCCGACAAGACAAGTTTGCAAAAGACACCGGTTGCCTTGCAGCTACTCGTCCTTGAGGCGGCGCCAGGGAGAACCCGGTCCGCGCGTATGGTCGTCGGCCCGCGAATAGTCGCCTTCGTCGAGATCGATGGTCTTGCCGCGTTGCCTTGCCCGCAAACCACTGCTGAAATCGGTTGCCAGCACGATGCGGCCTTTCAGCATCCGCCAGGCAAGATCGCGCACCGGCGGCAGGAACAGCAGAAGGCCGAAAATATCCGAGATGAAGCCGGGGATGATCAAAAGGATCGCTGCCAGCACGATCATGGCGCCATGCGCAAGCTGGCCGCTCGGATCACGCCCGGCATCCATTTCGGCACGGACCCTGGCCATGACGCCAAAACCCTGGTGCCGCAGCAGCAGGGCGCCGGCGACACTCGAGGCCATCACCAAGCCGACTGTCGCCAGCGCGCCGACCTGGCGGCCGACAATAACGAAACCCGCTATCTCCAGCAGCGGAAGCGCGAGAATGAACAGGGGAAGCAGCGAGATACGCAAATCTTGACCGATCGTTTCGATGTTTTGCCGGCCGGCGAGCAATCGCCGCTGGCACCAGAGCTGTTAGATAGGTATGGCTGCCTTTGATTTGAATGATTGCGCCATGCGTTCTATATGCTTTGGATACTGAACGCTATGTGATCGCGGCCCTTGCTTGGCCGCTGGTCCGGCCAAAGCAGGGATTGATTGGCGCAAGATATGGGCTTCTTCGACTTCGGCACGATTTTCTTTCTGATTGCGGCGGTGGTGATCTTCTTCCAGCTGCGCAACGTGCTTGGCCGACGCACGGGCAACGAGCGCCCACCCTTCGATCCATATACGGCAGCGCGCAAAAACGACAAGGATGCCGCCCAGAAACCCGAGAACGTGGTCTCGCTGCCGCGCAAGCGCCTGGCGGGAGAGCCGGCGGCCGATGCCTATGTGGCGATCGATGCCTTTGCCAAGCCGGACACCGATCTCAACCGGGGCCTGCGGGCGATCAAGGACAATGATCCGACCTTCGACCCGAAGACCTTCGTCGACGGCGCCAAGATGGGGTACGAGATGATCGTCATGGCCTACGCCGATGGCGACCGCAAAACGCTGAAGAACCTTTTGTCGCGCGAGGTCTATGACGGCTTCGTCGCGGCCATCGGCGACCGTGAGGCGAAAGCCGAAAAGATCCAGTCCTCCTTCGTCGGCATCGACAAGGCCGACATCGTTTCGGCCGAGATGAAGGGCAGCGAGGCCCACATCACGCTGCGCATTGTCAGCGAACTGATTTCGGCGACCCGCGACAAGGCCGGCGCCGTCATCGACGGCGATCCCGAAACCGTCGCCGAGGTCAAGGATGTCTGGACCTTCGCTCGTGACGCGCGCTCGCGCGATCCGAACTGGAAGCTCGTCGCCACCGAAGAAGAAGACTGAACTGGACGGCGGCGGAGGCTGTCGTGTCGCTTTCTCGAGCCTTCAGCGAAAAATCCTTTGGCGAATTGCCGGGCTGGGGTGAGGACGACCATCTCCCTGCCTTTGACGCCTTTCGCCGCTCAGCCTTTCATATCCTGAGCAAACCCTACCGCTCCGGCGCGCTCGGCGTCGACTACAATGGCTTTGCCGACGCCTATGCCGAAGCGCGCACCGTTTCGCCGGCGAATCGGTCGCAGGCTCGAAGCTTTTTCGAGCGCCATTTCGTTCCGGCCCGTATCGATGCCGAAGATGGTGGTCCCGGCCTGGTCACCGGCTTTTATGAGCCGGAGGTCGAAGCCTCGCCGGTACGCACGCAACGGTTTTCGGTGCCGTTGCTGGCGCGCCCGGCCGACCTAGTCGACATCGACGACGGCAATCGTCCTTCAGCCTTGGATCCTTATCTCGCCTTTGCTCGTGCGGCGCCGAACGGCCCGGTCGAATATTTCGACCGCGGCGAGATCGAACGCGGCTCGCTTGCCGGAAAAAGGCTGGAAATCGCTTGGCTCGCCGACAAGGTCGACGCCTTCTTCATTCACGTGCAGGGCGCGGCACGCCTCAAGATGACCGACGGCAGGCTTCGCCGCATCACCTATGCCGCCAAATCCGGCCAGCGCTTTACCGGACCGGGCAAGATCTTGAGCGAGGAAGGCGAGATCCCGCGGGAGAAAGTGACGATGCAGTCGATCCGTGCCTGGTTCAAGGCGCATCCGGAACGCGTCGACGAGATCCTTTGGCGCAACCGCTCCTACATCTTCTTCCGCGAGATGGGCGTCGACGACCCAGAGCTCGGCCCGATCGCTGCCGCCAAGGTGGCGCTGACACCCGGCCGCTCGATCGCCGTCGACCGACTGCTGCACACGTTCGGCACGCCCTTCCATATCGATGCGCCGTCGCTGACCGCTTTCGACGGAAAACCGTTCCGGCGGCTGATGATCGCGCAGGACACCGGCTCGGCGATCACCGGGCCGGCCCGCGGCGATCTGTTTGCCGGGTCGGGCGATGCTGCCGGCGAGATCGCCGGCGTTATCCGCAACGCCGCAGATTTTTATGCGCTGATCCCCCGGCCGCTGGTTTCAGGAGCAGGCCGATGACCCGGCGCATCGACAGGCTGAGCGAGGACGACCGGGTGCTGTGGAACCTGGTGGCGCACACGGCAAAACCGCTGAAGGGCAGAACCGCCGTCGAAATTCCGCACGTCGGGCCGGAGATCGACGAGACCAGGCAGGCGCCGCCGCCGGCACAGGTCGCGGGCAATGCTGCCACGGCCGCAAAGCCGAAGGCGCAGCACGTCTCCCACGCACTCGACGAACCGACGCTGGACAAGCTGTCGAAGGGCCGGCTGCCGATCGAGGGCCGCGTCGACCTGCATGGCCTGACCCAGGACGAAGCCTATTCGCTGCTGTTTTCCTTTCTGCACCGGGCGCATGCCGGCGGCATCCGCTACGTCCTGGTGATCACCGGCAAGGGCTCTTCGTCGGGCGGCGATGGCGTCTTGCGGCGCGCCGTGCCGTCATGGCTGTCGACACCGGCCTTCCGGCCCCTCGTCTCCAGCCACGACCATGCCGCCCGCAAACATGGCGGCTCGGGTGCGCTCTATATCCGCTTGCGGCGGGCGCGCTCATGAGGACACGCCGATCAGGGACGCACCTATGAGGATGCACCCATGAAGGTGCGCTTGTGACCCCATTCGGCGAAAAGCTTCGCGTGCTGCGAAACGAGCGCGGCGTCAGCCAGAAGGACATGGCCAAGGCGATCGGCGTCAGCGCAGCCTATCTCTCGGCGCTGGAACACGGCCGCCGCGGTGCGCCGAGCTGGACGCTGATCCAGAAGATCATCGGCTATTTCAACATCATCTGGGACGACGCCGAGGAACTGGCGCGGCTGGCCGAAACCTCGCATCCGCGTGTCAAGCTCGACACGTCGGGCCTTAGCCCGGCGGCGACCGAGCTTGCCAACCTTCTGGCCGACAACATCGAAAAGCTTGACGAAGCCGAGCTTCGCCGCATCATTGCGTCGCTCCGCGCCGCACTGGCACGACCGAAATGAGCTGCCTTGTTACTGGACAGAGCCGACCAGCACCTGCTGGCCGCCGCGGATCGACACCCAGCGGCCGGTATTGTCGATCGCCTGCCGCTTGAGGAAACGATAGCCGGTCTGGTCCCAGGAACGGACCTGGTCGGTCAGATTGTCAAGGATGTAGTCGCCCTTGTCGGTGCGCACCGTCAGCACGGCGTGGCCTTCGCCATCCGGCTTGCGCACGACGGTCATCAGCAGATCGGAAAACGAGACGCCCAGCCGGTTCAGCTCACGGCGCTTTTCCAGGACATAGTCCTCGCAATCGCCGACGCCCTTGTCGGGATAGGCCCAGACCTCGTCCTTGCCGTAGATGTCGAAGTCGCTCTCCGGCTTGACGGCGGCGTTGACCCTTGTCGTGACGCTGAGCAGCTTGCGCCACAGCGAGCCGGTCAGACTGGCGGGCGACAGATCCTTCGGGCGGATCGAACATTCGGACGCGTAGCTCTTGCAGAAATCATAATGGCCGATCGGCTGCGAGGTCGGGCCACCTGTTATCATCGGGCTGGCTGCCGAGGCCGAACCGGCCCAACCTGCCGCCACAGTAAGTCCGGCCAGCGCACACAGGCGCAGCGTTCTCGCCATTGGTGAGGAAATCATTGTCCCCGCTTGTCCCTTGTTGTTAACGAAACGTTAAGGGGTATTTACAGTCCGTGTCAATTATGAGGATGGATTGATTTTTGCGGCATGGTTACCCGCGTGGCGCCAACGCGACTATTGTGCAACAGGTCGACCGGCCGCACGGCCCCGCCAACCGATGATTTTGGCATTGACCGACCTGATGCGGATTGACGGGCATCATCACTGGTCGCCTATTTCTTGCCGGTCCTGACCAGCTTGGGCTTGACCGCAACACGGTTCTGACGGCCGTAGCTGGTAATGAAGTCGACGATGCGCGGCACGATTTCGGAGCGGAAGCGCGAGCCGTTGAACACACCATAATGGCCGACCGCCGGCTGCATGTAATGGGCGTGCCTGTCGGCCGGGATGTTGATGCACAGGTCGTGCGCAGCCTTGGTCTGGCCGAGGCCGGAGATGTCGTCGTTCTCGCCCTCGACCGTGAACAGGGCGACATTGCGGATCGCCGAAGGGTCGACCGCCACGCCGCGATGCGTCATCGTGCCCTTGGGCAAGGCCTGGCGGACAAACACGGTGTCGACGGTCTGCAGGTAGAATTCCGCCGTCAGATCCATCACCGCCAGATATTCGTCGTAGAACTCGCGGTGCTTCTCGGCATTGTCGCCGTCATGCTTCACCAGATGCATGAAGAAGTCCTTGTGGGCGATGATGTGGCGGTCGAGGTTCATGCTCATGAACCCCGAAAGCTGCAGGAAGCCGGGATAGACCTCGCGGCCGAAGCCCGGCACCGGCCAGGGCGCGCGCATGATGACGTTGTCGCGGAACCAGTCGATGCCCTTTTCCTGCGCCAGCAGATTGACCGCCGTCGGATTGCGGCGCGTGTCGATCGGCCCGCCCATCAGCGTCATCGTCGAGGGCACGAACGGATCACCCTTGGCTTCCATCAGTGCCGCCGCCGCCAGCACCGGCACCGAAGGCTGGCACACCGCCATCACATGGGTGTCGGGACCCAGCGCATGCAGCATGTCGACGATGTAGTCGATATAGTCGTCAAGATCGAAGCTGCCGTCGGCAAGCGGCACCATGCGGGCGTCGACCCAGTCGGTGATATGCACGTCGGCATAGGGCAGCATCGCCTCAACCGTGCCGCGCAGCAGCGTCGCGTAGTGGCCAGACATCGGCGCGACGATCAACAGTTTCGGATCCGGTCGGCGCCCAGCAGGAACCGCCCGCTCGAAACGGACCAGGTTGCAGAACGGCCGCGACCAGACGGTATGTTCGCTGACCTCGACGGTTTTCCAGTCGACCACGGTCTTGGTCAGGCCGAATTGCGGCTTGCCGTAGCGGCGCGTCGTGCGCTCGAACAGTTCGGCCGTTGCCGCAACCGAGCGACCCCAGGACGTGTGTGAGACCGGGTTGAGCGGATTGGAGTAGAACAGGCGCACCGCATCGGCATAGAGGCGCGCCGGCTGCAAGGCGGCGTGGTTCAGTTCGTAGAGCTGGTAGAACATCGAGAACCCCGCTGCCGACTGCGATCGAAGGGCCGACGAGCAGCGCCGAGCCTTGAATGCCTTGCGGGGAAGTTAGCAACAATCTGCTGCGATGCAATACGTCAACTTGCGTGATTTAGGCTCGTTCTTTCGTCCAAGGCGTTGAGAATCCGCCTGGAACGGCAACAGCCGGCTCAATGTGCACCTGCGAAGGCCAGGCAGGCAGCACGGCTATTGGGGACGAGCGTCGGAGGCGGTGTCCGGCCGTGGCGGCCGTTAGACCCGTGCCATGCAGACAGCGGTGTGACCCGAGCTGATGAAGCCAAGCTGACTGGCGGCGCCCTTCGACAGATCGAGCATCCGCCCCTTGATGAACGGGCCGCGGTCGTTGATGCGCACGACGACACTGCGGCCATTGTTGCGATTGGTCACCTTCAGCTTGGTGCCGAACGGCAGGCTGCGATGCGCGGCGGTCAGCGCCGACGGGTTCATGCGTTCGCCGGAAGCGGTTCTGGAATGCAGTGAGTACCAGGACGCACGGCCGCACTGAGCGGCGGCGCTGGCAGTGGATGCGCCGACCATCAGGCCAGCCGCGATCGTGGCCGCGACAAGCGCGGTCTGGTTGCTTTTGTTCATGTGTTGGGGACTGGCTCCGTTGACAGACCCGCAGCGGTTAGGGACGAATGAGGCAGCAAATGCGGCAATGATCTGTCGGTTCCATGGCAATGTTACACGTTTGGAGTCGACGCGAAACAATTTGTCAGAGATTTCCCGCAGCGCGGCACAGCTTCCTTGATGATCTTTCCACCGATCTCCGCATGTCTTGCGCAGGATCAGAGGTTAGCATCTAAGTAGAAGTTGGCGTGATTGGGCTGCTTCTTTTAGCTGTTCCATTTCGGCCGGAATGCGGCTGATGATCGACTTGGAGAGGAGTTCTAGCGATGAGATTGATCAAAAATCTGCTGGCCTTGATTGTGCTCGCCATCGGCGTGCTGTGGTCATTGCAAGGCATCGGTTGGGTCCAGGGCAGCTTCATGACCGGCCAGTCGCAATGGCTCTATGCCGGCATCGTGACCGTGCTGGTCGGCCTGGTCGGTCTCGCCTGGGCAAACCGTTCGCGCGGTTGAGCAGGCGTCCATGCTCAGGCGCCCGCCGGAGCAGCACACAGCGGACCCGTGGCGGCCGCTCACCGCGACCAGTACTGCCAGCCCCAGTAGAAACTTTCGTCGCGCGGCGGCAGGCGGTTGCGCTCGGCATCCAGCTGGACCGGCGTCGGCGTTTTGCGTTCGCCGTCAGGCGGCTGTTTGTCTCCGGCCTTGATCAGGCGGAGCCAATGGCCGAAATGCGCAAACAGTACAGCGGTGGAATGGGGCATCGTCACGTCTCCGGTCCGGTTACTCCCGCCCCGCCCACGGGACGAGAACCCGCTCGATCCTGCGGATGATGAATTCGAGCACGAAGGCAATGGCAGCGATCACCAGTATGCCCATCACCACCACGTCGGTGACGAGGAACTGGGCAGCGGACTGGATCATGAATCCGAGCCCGCGCGTCGCGGCCACCAGCTCGGCGGCGACCAGCGTCGACCAGCCGGCGCCAAGCGCGATGCGCAGCCCCGTCAGGATCGAGGGCAGCGCGCTGGGCAGGATGACGTGCCTGATCACCTGGCGCTGCGTGGCGCCAAGCGAGCGCGCTGCACTGATGCGCTCCTGCGAGACGCCGCGAACACCCGATGCCGTCGACAGCGCAACCGGCGCCAGCATGGCAATGGCAATTACCAGGATCTTGGATGGCTCGCCAATGCCGAACCAGATAATGATCAGCGGCAGATAGGCGAGCGGCGGGATCGGCCGCAGGAATTCGAGCAGCGGATCGAAGATGCCGCGCCCGATCGTGCTGATGCCGATAGCCAGCCCGATGGGAACGCCGACGAAAACGGCCGCGACCAGCGCCGCAAACACCCGCCACAGGCTGGCGGCGATATGCTGGAGCAGCGTTGCGTCGACAAAGCCGTCACGGGCGACGACGACAAATTTGTTCCAGACTGCCACAGGCGACGGCAGGAAAACCGGCGACACCAATTGCAGGCGGGCCGATGCCGTCCACGCCGCCAGCATCATCAGAATGGTGATCGCGCTAACCACGCGGGCCGAAACGCGGCTGCGTCTCGGCCGCGGCCGCGACCATGGCACCGACAGCGCGTCGGCTCCGTCGTCGACCTTGCGCTGCGGCCGCTCGGCATAGGAGGTAACGGTCATGCTGCCTCCCCTTCGAAGATCGCGTCGGTCAGCTCGCCGCGCGCTGCGGCGAAGGCGGGATCGGCCTTGATGCTGCGAATGGCCTCGCCGGCTGCATAGCGCCGGCTGAAGCCGGTCTCGAAGCTCCACACCACCCGGCCAGGGCCGGGAGCGAGCACAATGATACGGGTTGCCAGCACCAGGGCTTCCTCGATGCCGTGCGTGACCATCAGCACGCCGACCTGGCTCGCCGTCCACAGATCGAGCAGCGTTGTCTGCATGCGTTCGCGTGTCAGCGCATCGAGCGCGCCCAGCGGCTCGTCGAGCAGCAGGAATTGCGGCTCGGCCGCCAGCGCCCGGGCCAGGCCGACCCGCTGGCGCATGCCGCCGGAAAGCTCCCAGATGCGCTTGTCGCCGGCGCCGTCGAGTTTCACCAGCGCCAGAAGGTCGTCGGCAGTCCGCGCCCGTTCCGCGGCCCTGACACCGCGCAGCCTGAGCGCAAAGGCGACATTTTCCCGCGCGGTCAGCCACGGAAACAGCGCGTCGTTCTGGAACACGACGGCGCGGTCAGAGCCTGGCGCCGTGATCGGCCGGCCGCCAATCGTGGCGCGTCCGCGCACAGGCTCGACCAGGCCCGCAGCGACGTTGAGCAACGAGGTCTTGCCGCAGCCGGAGCGGCCGACCAGGACAACGAAGTCATCCTTGGCGATCTCAATCGACACATTTTCGACCGCCGGCGCCGGCTGACCGTCATAGTGGACCGAGACCTTGTCGAGCACGAGATGCGTCATGGGAACCTCGCCGATATTCCGAATCTGTCTGCCCCGAAGCCGCTCCTCGCAAGCGGTTCGGGGCAGGGAGCACGCGGCGTCAGGGAAGGAGAACCGCGCGCGTTGGCGTCAGTTCGAGGCAAGTGCTTCGCTGACATATTTCGACGACACGTATTCCGAATAATCCGGCAGCACGGCGTCGATCTTGCCCTGCTCCTTGAGGAAGGCCGATGTCGCCTCGACCGCTTTGACCGTGCCGCCACCGAGGAACTTGTCCGAGGCTTGCTCCTCGAGCGTCGGGAAGACATAGCCCCTCAATAGTTGCGGCACGTCCTCCAGCTTGGCCCCGGTGATCGTGGCGATCTTCGCCGCTTGCGGCGACGTCACCGACCAGGCGTCCGGCTTGGCCAGGAACTCGGCATAGGCCGCGCCCGTCACCTTGACGAAGTCGCGCACCGCTTCCGGGTTCCTTTCGGCGAAATCGGTGCGCACGATCCAGGCGTCGAAGGTCGGCGCGCCCCAGGCGGCGACCTGCGAGGAATCCAGCACGACCTTGCCCGAAGTCTTGATCTGACCGAGTGCCGGATCCCAGACATAGGCGGCGTCGATGTCGCCGCGCGCCCATGCCGCCGCGATCTCCGGTGGCCGCAAATTGAGAATATCGATCGACTTCGGGTCGACACCCTCATGCTTCAGCGCGGCAAGCAGGCTGTAATGCGTCGTCGAAACGAAGGGCACCGCCACCTTCCTGCCGGCAAGGTCGGCGGCCTTCTCGATGCCGGCGCCGTTGCGGGCGACAAGGGCCTCGGATTCGCCGATCAGCCCGACAATGAAGATTGTCTGGATTGGAAGCTCGCGGCTCGCCGCCGCCGCCAGCGGGCTCGAACCGACATAGCCAATGTCGACCGATCCGGAAGCGATGGCGGCGATCACGTCGGCGCCGGAATCGAATTTCCGCCAGTCGATTGCCGCCTTGGTCGCGCTCTCATAGGCGCCGTCGGCCTGCGGCACCTTCGAGGGCTCGACGACCGTCTGGTAGCCGATAGTGATCTTGAGGTCCTGCGCATCGGCTGGGCCGAGAAAGGCGGCGCCAGCCAAGGCCGCCGAGGACAAGAGAACGATACGTCGCGAAATGGTGGACATGAAACGCTCCTTGGAAACGAGGAAAACCCGGATTGCGTTTCATAGTCATCTAACTCTATCGTTCTTGTAGAGTTAAATCCTTCCAATCGGTGCGGTCTTGTTAGAAAAATTCATCTGGCTATGGCAGTTCGCGCGCTTCTGGGTGACGGCTCGGGTGAGAACTATCGTCCTTGCCCGGGAACCTCTTCCACGTCGTCCTTGCGCGCAACAAGGATTTTCCCGTTTTCGCCCCTGCATCGGCAAATCCATACTGTGGATAGCCAAGAAATTGGAAACAAGTTCCCTGTGTTCGCGGTTAAGTCTAGTATCCTTATCGACATTGAAGGATTGGAGAGGACGATGAGCGACGCCACCCTCCTTGTTGCCGCGCGCGGCATGCTTTGGCCTTCAAATTCAGGGGCAGAAGCTGCTGTTGGTATTCTCGCCGATCGGGACATTCCTGCCGCCGGCCAGTTTGCCGGTGTGTCATTCGCGGTGGCTCCTGTGCTCGCAAGAGCACAAGCCCCGGCCAAAATGGCCATTGCGGCGTGAAAACGAAGCAAAATCAACGTTTCTCGGCTTGTATATCATGTCACTAGAATTTATCTGTAGTGACAGCTTGGACGCGGCGGGGAGGCACGCCAGGCGTTTCGCAACCGGTGGCCTTGCGCCATCGCATGACAGAGAAACGTGCGGGTTATGCTCACGAAAAAAGGTAAATACGGCCTCAAGGCGCTCGTCCATCTGGCGCGCCTGCCGGTTGGACAGCTCGCCTTCGTCAACGACATCGCCACAGGAAACAATATTCCGAAGAAGTTCCTCGATGCCATCCTTGGCGAATTGCGCAATGCCGGTTTCGTTCAGAGCCGCAAGGGCAAGGAAGGCGGCTACCGGCTGGCACGCCCAGCGGACGAGATCAAGGTCGGCCACGTCGTGCGCGTGCTCGACGGGCCGCTTGCCCCCATTCCTTGCGCCAGCCGCACCCAGTATCAGCGCTGCGAAGACTGCAACGAGGCGACATGCCAAGTCCGACACCTGATGCTGGAGGTCCGGCAGGCCATCGCCGAGGTGCTGGATCAGCGCAGCCTCGCGGAAATGCGCGACATCGCCGGCGACGAGGATTTTTCGGCGGCGTTGAAAATCCAGGCCTGAACCAATCTCTCCTGAGCCGGCGACGATCGCCAGGACAGCTGGTGTGCGCATGACCGGGCGCGCTACGCCAAGTTCGATCATCATTGTCGGCGGCGGCGCCAGCGGTGTCGTGCTTGCCGCTCATCTGCTGAAGTCGCCCAATCCCGATCTACGTGTCAGCCTGATCGAAAAACGCCCGCATTTTGGGCAAGGCATGGCCTATTCAACGCTGCTGTCGGCGCATGTGCTGAATGTCAGCGCGTCGGGCATGAGCGCCTATGCCGACGATCCCGGCAATTTCTCGCGCTGGCTGCTTGAACGCGGCCTGGCAACGCCGGAACAGGCGCCGGTCTATGCGCCGCGCAGCGTCTACGCCCGCTATCTCAAGGAGTTGCTCGACGAGCTCGAGGCGCGTGAGCAGCAGACGGGCCGGCTGCGCTTGATCCGCGAGGAGAGCCTGTCGATCTCGCCGACCGCGTCAGGCGTCGAAGTGGCGCTGGCCAACGGCACCAGCGTGGTTGCGCATCTTGCCGTGCTCGCCACCGGCCACGACGAAGAGCCGGGGGCGGGGCAGGGGCATGCGATCAGGATGGGATCCGAGGCGGACACTGCGCTCGACCCCGAAGCCCGAGTCCTGGTGCTGGGCACCGGCTTGAGCATGGTCGATGCCTTCCTGTCGCTCGAGCAGCGCGGCCACCGCGGCGCGATCGTCGCGGTGTCGCGGCGCGGCCTGCTGCCTTCGCCGCATCGCAAGGGCAATCCGATCAAGCTCGACGTTGCCGACATTCCGCTCGGCACCCAGCTTTCCTATTTCGTCGGCTGGTTCCGCGACCTGATCCGGGAAAACCAGAAGGCCGGCATCGACTGGCGCGACGTCGTCGACGGTCTGAGACCCTTCAACCAGAAGATCTGGCAGAACTGGCCGTCCTCGGCCAAGCGCCGCTTCGTCGAGCACACCAAGGCCTGGTGGGACATCCACCGCCATCGCATGGCGCCGGAAGTCTACGCCCGCGTTGCCGAGGCGGTGCAAGCGGGCCGCATCCGCCTTGTCGCCGGCCGCGTCGTCGAGATCGCCGCCGGCGACGGCTTCAGCCTACAGGTCCAGTCGCGCCACACGCAGCAGCTCGAAAGGTTCGACGTCACCCGCATCTATGATTGCACAGGCATCGCCAGGGACATCTCGACCACCTCGAACAGCGTGGTGCGGTCGCTGGTCGAGCGTGGACTGGCACGGCCGGATCCGCTGCGCCTCGGCCTCGACGTGACCGCGAACTGCGAGGTCATCGCCGGCGACGGCACGGTATTCGCCAATATCCTCGCCGTCGGGCCACTGACGCGCGGCACCTTCTTCGAAATCGACGCCATTCCCGATATTCGCGTGCAGTGCGCGCGGCTGAGCAAGCGCTTGCTCGGATGAGGCCGCCTCTGTCTTGACGCGATCTCGGATGCAAGACCGCTGTCGCCGGGTGAAAAGATCTCGACCGCATAGCCGCGTTCGGTGAAGGCGAACCAGGGGTGCGGGAGCTCGCTCCACCAGAGCCGACCAGCAGCCTGTGGTGGTCGAGACAGCCAGGCGATGACGCCACACGTTTCGGCCGTCTCGCATCGACCGGATTGATGTCGCGCACGCTCGTCTTCGTTCTCCTCCATGGATTTTGTAGTCGGCGAGGCCGTGAGCCGCGACCCTGGCCAGATGGCCGGGCAAATTCTGCTTTCGTCGTCACCGTGCCTTGCCTACCATGGCGCATGACCCAACGCGGAAGACTCTACGGCTGTCCGGTCGAGTTCGCGCTCGACGCGCTCGGGGGCAAATGGAAGACGGTGATCCTGGCGCGCATCAAGGAACAGCCGATGCGCTATTCCGACCTGCGCCGGCTGATTCCCTCACTCTCGGACAAGATGCTGACGCAGCGCCTGGCCGAGCTTGTCGAGATCGGCTTCGTCACGCTCCAGACGTCGCCCGACGGCAAGGGGCGCTACGCCTTGACCGGGCGCGGTGAAGATCTCGCCGCCGCGCTCCAGGCGCTCTACGACTGGGGTAGCGTGCACGGTCGCGCCGAAGGCGTGCGCTTTCGCACCGACAGCGCAGCCACCACCTAGATCAATTCCGGGAAAGCGCGGAGCGGTTTTCCGTCCGCAATTGCGTGAAACCGTGAATGGCTCCAGCAAGCCGATTGCCCTCAACCCGCGCCGGCAAGGGCGCTGCAGAAGCTTGCGACGTTGGTGACGACGGCTTCGCCGAGGAAGCGTAGCGTCGCCATCGAGCGGTCGCGCGCTTCGCGGTTGCCGAAGCCACAGGCATCCTCGATTACCACGGAGACAAAGCCATTGTCGGTCGCCTGGCGAACGGTCGGCTCGATGCCGATCTCCATGGCGATGCCAGCGAGCGCTATCGTGCGCACGCCGCAATCGCGCAAGGCAAAGCCGAGCGCGGTGGAATCGAAGGCCGACATCGTGAGCTTGTCGAATACCGCCTCGTCCGCGCGGGGGTCCAGCTCGGGCACGATCCGCGTCGCTTCGGCGTCGCGCGGGAACCACGGCTCGACCGTGTCGGGGCTGTCGCGCCGCTGCCAGGCCATGGCGGTGCGCAGCTGCGTCGCGCCCATCCATTTGCGCGGCAGCGACAGGTGGCGCGTGAACGCCACCCGCATTCCGGCCCCGCGCGCCGCTTCCAGCACCGTGCCGGTACGCTCGACGATGGTCGCGGCGCCGGCCACCTGCCGGCAGATGCCGACCTGCATGTCGTAGACCACCAGCGCCGTGCGGCGCGGATCGCACCACTCAGCCAGGCTGGCCGGGATTTCGATCCCGTCGCTCGACCGGATCATGCCGCAGTCCGGTCCCATGGCTTGGCGATATCGACCGTCGGATCGAACAGGAATTCCAGCGGCAATGGCGCGTCGAAGGCGATGAAGTGCCATTCTAGCAGCCCGGCCTTGGACAGCGGGAAGTCCTCGGTGTAGCGCCGCGCTTCCGCGACGCTGTCGAGCTCGAAGACGATGATGACGCCGCCAATATCGGCGCGCGCATAATTCTCGCGCACGATCCCCGCCTTCCAGAGCCGCCAGACATTCGACACTTCGTCGCGCAGATAAGGCCGCAAATCGTCGAGCGTGACGCCGGGCTTGAAATTGTCATAGGCAAGAATCTTCATCGGCCGTTCCTTGTATTGCTGTTCGCCCAGCGCCGGGTAGCATGGCCGAATCGGCGGCCGCAACGAACGAGATGGTGCGTTGAAACGCCCGCACGATTGCCGTTGATCCTATGGGCGGCCGCGGGATAATTTTTGCTGAAGAGGAGGAAAAAGTGCGGTGACCATCGAAAGGCTGAACCCCGAGGGCATGCACAGCAATCCGGCCTATTCACAAGGCGTGTCGCTGCCGGCATCCGCGCGCATCGTGCTGGTCGGCGGCCAGAATGGCGTCGACGCGCAAGGCCGGATCGTCGCCAGGGACGATCTCCCTGCGCAGACCGCTCAGGCGCTTTCCAACCTGGCAAAGGTGCTGGAAGCCGGTGGGGCAAAGCCTGAAGACCTCGTCAGCCTCTCGGTCTATATCGCCGGCGACCTGGACATAGGGCCGGCCTTCGGCGCCTGGATGGCGTTCTGGGCAAACCGTGGCGCGCCGCCGATCATCAAGGTGCTGCGCGTCGCCGGCCTCGGCAATCCGGATTTTCTGATCGAGATCGAAGCCCAGGCCGCGATCGCCTGAACCCTAAGCGGGTTCTGCAAATCTTTTGCCCCTGCCTGCAGGCCGACGAAGCTTTCGCGAAATTCCATTCCCCTGCTGGCGGCCGGATTGGCACGATCTATCTTCTTTCCAACTGCAAACGGCTGGAAAAGACGGTAGGTTGCCGTCTTCCAGGGCGGTTGCTCATTCTGGCAACGGAGCATCTGACATGAGCAAGCACAAGATCGTGGCATCGGACGATGCATCGTCCCGCCTGCGCCCGCCTTATGCCTCGGTTCTCGACCTGATCGGGCAGACGCCGGTCGTCGAGCTGACCAAATTCGACATCGGCAAGTGCCGGCTGTTCATCAAGCTCGAAAGCCAGAATCCCGGCGGCTCGATCAAGGACCGCATCGCGCTGTCGATGATTGCCGCCGCCGAAAAACAGGGCAAACTGAAGCGCGGCGGGACGATTGTGGAGGCGACCGCCGGCAACACCGGTCTTGGTCTCGCCCAGGTCGGCATCCCCAAGGGCTACCGCATCATCCTGGTCGTCCCCGACAAGATGTCGCGCGAAAAGATCCAGCATTTGCGGGCGCTCGGCGCGGAGGTGCGGATGACGCGTTCCGATGTCGGCAAGGGTCATGCCGAATATTATCAGGACATGGCCGAAAAGATCGCCGCCGAGCTGCCCGGCGCCTTCTATGCCAACCAGTTTGCCAACCCGGCCAATCCGCTGGCTCATGAAACCACGACCGGACCGGAAATCTTCCAACAGCTCGAAGGCGACGTCGATGCGGTTGTCGTCGGCGTCGGGTCCGGCGGCACGCTGACCGGGCTCGGCCGCTACTTTGCGAAAGTCTCGCCAAAGACCGAGATGATTTTGGCCGATCCGGTCGGCTCGGTGCTGGCGCCGTTGATCAAGACCGGCAAGATGATAGAGGCCGGGAGCTGGACCGTCGAAGGCATCGGCGAGGATTTCGTCCCGCCCAATGCCGATCTGTCGCTGGTCAGGAAGGCCTATTCCATCCCCGACAAGCAGAGCATGCTGGCGGTGCGCGACCTGCTTTCGAAGGAAGGCATCCTCGCCGGCTCGTCGTCCGGCACGTTGCTTTCGGCAGCGCTCCGCTATTGCCGCGAGCAGACCGTGCCGAAGCGCGTCGTCACCTTCGTCTGCGACAGCGGCAACAAGTACCTGTCGAAAGTGTTCGACGACTTCTGGCTGGCCGAGCAGGGCCTTGCCGAGCAGGAGCAGCATGGTGATTTGCGCGATCTGGTGATGCGTTCGCACCGCACCGGTGACACCGTGTATGTCGGTCCGGACGAAAGCCTGCTCAACGCCTATGGCCGTATGCGCCGCTCGGACGTCTCGCAGCTGCCGGTGCTGGACGAGGGCAAGCTCGTCGGCATCATCGACGAAAGCGATATCCTCGCCAAGGTCGAAGGCCCCTATGACAGCCGCTGGGACCGCTTCAAGGCTCCGGTCAGTACGGCCATGACCTCTACCCTGCACACGCTGCAAGCCAGCCAGACGCTGGACGCGTTGCTGCCGGTGTTTGATCGCAACGAGGTCGCCATCGTCTTCGACGGCGACGAATTCATCGGGCTGATAACACGCATTGACCTGATCAACCATCTGAGGCGCGCCCGATGACCGTCAAAGCCACCGTATCGGGCAAAAACCGCCTCGCCTTTTCGACGCGCACCATCCATGGCGGCCAGAGCCACGACCCGACGACGGGCGCGGTGATGGTACCGATCTATGCCACTTCGACCTACGGTCAGCAGAGCCCGGGCGTGCACAAGGGCTTTGAATATGCCCGCAGCCAGAACCCGACCCGCTTCGCCTTCGAACGCGCTGTGGCCGATCTCGAAAGCGGCACAGCCGCCTTCGCCTTCGCTTCGGGGCTGGCAGCGATCGCCACTATTTTCGAACTGCTCGATTCCGGCGCCCACATCGTCGCCACCGACGACATCTATGGCGGCACGTTTCGGCTGCTCGAGCGGGTGCGCAAGCGCTCCGCCAACCTCCAGGTCGACTTCGTTGACTTCACCGATCTTGCCGCGGTCGAGGCGGCGATCCGCCCGGAAACCAAAATGCTCTGGGTCGAGACGCCGACCAACCCGCTGCTGCGTGTCGTCGACCTCGAAGGCGTCGCAGCACTTGCCAGGCGCAAAGGCGTGCTCTCAGTCGCCGACAACACTTTCTGCAGCCCCTATCTGCAGCGGCCGCTGGAGCTCGGCATCGACATCGTGGTCCATTCGACGACAAAATACCTCAACGGCCATTCCGACATGGTCGGCGGCGTCGCCGTGGTCGGCGACAACAAGGATCTCGCTGACCGGCTGAAATTTCTGCAGAACGCCATCGGCGCCATTTCCGGGCCGTTCGACAGTTTCCTGGCGCTGCGCGGACTGAAGACGCTGGCGCTGAGGATGGAGCGTCATTCGTCGAACGGCCAGAAGATCGCGCACTGGCTGGAAAGCCGTCCCGACATCCGCCGTGTCATCTATCCCGGCCTGCCCAGCCACCCGCAGCACGCCATCGCCAGGCGGCAGATGCACGCCTTCGGCGGCATGATCACGGTCGAGCTCGACCGCGACCTCGCCGGCACCAAACGCTTCCTCGAACATACGCAACTGTTCACGCTGGCCGAAAGCCTCGGCGGCGTCGAAAGCCTGATCGAGCACCCGGCGCTGATGACGCACGGCTCGATCCCGGCGAAAAAACGCGCCGAGATCGGGATTTCGGATTCGCTGGTAAGGCTGTCGGCCGGGATCGAGGATGGCGACGATCTGATCGCGGATCTGGATCAGGCGCTGGCGAGCTGAGCCCGCCAACAAGAACCTGCGAGACGTCGGCAGGACAGTGCCCCCCTCTGCCCTACCAGGCATCTCGGCCACGAGGGGGGAATTTGGCCGTCATCTTGCGCTGAAACACGCACGGGACGGCGAAGCTGCCGATCTCCCCGCTTGTGGGGGAGATGTCCGGCAGGACAGAGGGGGCGTGAAGGATCGCGAACGAGCGGCGCTTATTCTGCATCCATATCCATGTGTCTTACATTCTATTCCGTTGACCTTGGCGCCATCTGGCAGAATTGTAGCTTCCTGATCCACCTTGCTGCCTGGCTCCGGAAGCTATGAACAACCGACAACGCAACCAACCGACGGCAAGCGATACCCCGCTCACCTTCGCCATCCTGGTCTTCCCAGGCTTTCCGATGATGGCGTTCAGCTCGGTGATCGAGCCGCTGCGCGCGGCGAACGTGCTGGCCAAGCGGGACTGGTACCGCTGGATCATCGTCGGCGCCGCCGAAGGCCCCGTCGAGGCCTCGAATGGCGTCGTCATTCAGCCCGGCTTTTCCGCCCATGACGCGCCGAAGGTCGATCGCATCGTCGTCTGCTCAGGCGGTGACGCCGATCATCTCGTCGCCGAGGATGCCGTGAGCTGGATCCGCAAAAGCCTGCGCGGCGGTGCCCATATCGGCGCGGTGGCGGATGCCGCCTTCTTCCTGGCTCGGGCCGGCCTGCTCGACGGTCATGCCTGCACCTTGCACTGGACCAGCCAGGCTGCCTTCACCGAAGCGTTTCCGGACATCGAGCTGAGGCGCGATCTCTATGTCATCGACCGCAAGCGCTTCACTTCGGCCGGTGGCGTCGGCAGCCTCGACATGATGCTGGAGATCATCACCGGCGATTATGGCGCCGAACTGGCCGCCGGCGTCGCCGAATGGTTTGTGCACAGCCCGCTACGCTCCAGCGTCGACCGCAAGCTGATGCCGCTCAGGCTGCGGACCGGCGTGCAGAACGAACTGGTGCTGTCGGCCATCGCCATCATGGAGGATGCGGTGGAGGAGCGGCTCGGCATGGCGGAACTGGCGGGGCGACTTGGTATCTCCTCCGATAAGCTCGAACGCAATTTCCGCTCCGAACTCAGTATCTCGCCCAACGGCTATTACCGCCGCCTGCGGCTGAAGCGTGCCGCCGACCTCCTGGCGCATTCGACGCTGATGGTGCGCGACGTGGCGCTGGCCTGCGGCTTCGCCTCGATGTCGAGTTTTGCGCGGGCGTTTCGGGAGGAGCATGGCCATGCGCCGAAGGTGATGCGGAGGCATTAGGTATTTCGGACGTTGGCGGGACAGCGCCCGGGACAGCGCCCCCTCTGTCCTGCCGGACATCTCCCCCACGAGGGGGGAGATTGGCAGCTTCGATGCTCCGCTCCTCCTGCGACGGTGGAAATTCACGAAAGCGGCGATGACGAGCCGATCTCCCCCCTTGAGGCAGGGCTATCGCAGATGGAAAGCCGAGGCTTTCGCTCTACGACGTACCCCCACCCCTAACCCCTCCCCACAAGGGGGAGGGAGACTTCCGTTGGCGCTGACCTCGGCAAATTGCCTGCCTTTCGGCGCCAAAAGGGGAAGTAAGGGCGGGCGGCAGCGTTCCCTCCCCCTTGTGGGGAGGGTTAGGGTGGGGGTCCATCTTCGTAAGAATCCAAATGCGATTGCCCTGCCCCTTGAGGGGGGATGTCCGGCAGGACAGAGGGGGGCGCCGTAGAACGCTACGGAACGACTTCAAGCGGTATTTCGCACAACATCTGCGGTATCTCGCACAGCCTCTACGCGGCGCATGGCCCATCCTCGCCGCTTCCAGGAGGCACCCATGAGCATCGTCGTTTTTGACCCCGACAGCACCGAGGATGTCGACTTTAGGGATCGCATGCGCCATCCGGCGGCGGCGGATCCGGCCGGCGGTATGTGGCTGTCGGACACCGAGCCGTCCTTCATCGACGCCGACGCGCTGCGCAAGGGCCGGCTTGCCAGGCTGCGCGCCTGGATGCGCGAGGCCGGCTATGGCGGCGTCGTTTTGTTCGATCCCTACAACCAGCGCTACGCCACCGGTTCGCGCAACATGTTCGGCTATTTCCTGCGCAACTCGACGCGCTATTTCTTCATACCCACCGAAGGGCCGATCGTGCTGTTCGAATATCCGCAGAGCTACCATGTCTCGATGGTGCTCGACACGATCGACGAGGCGCGTCCGTCCAAGCTGGTCTGGTCGTCGGTGTCAGGCCGCGACGACGAGACCGCCGGCCCGTTCGCCGATGAGATCGCCGAATTGCTCAAGGTGCATGGCGGCGGCTCGATGAAGCTCGGCCTTGACCGCTGCAGTCATCTGCAGGCACTGGCGCTCGAAAAGCGCGGCTGCGAGGTGCGGGATTGCCAGGGCGAGATTTTGGCGGTGCGCGCGGTCAAGACGCCCGAGGAAGTAAAATGCCTGCAGGTGTCGATGGCTGGTGCCGAGGCTGCGGTCTATGCCGTGCGCGAGGCGATCAAACCTGGCGTTTCCGAAAACGAGCTGTTCGCCATCATGTATGGTGAGGTCATCCGGCAAGGCGGCGAGTTCATCGAGACCCGGCTGCTGACCTCGGGCCAGCGCACCAATCCGTGGTTCAACGAGGCGAGCGGCCGCAAGATCAGGCCGGGCGAACTCTTGGCGCTCGATACCGATACGATCGGCTGCTACGGCTATTATTCGGACTTTTCGCGCACCTTCCGTTGCGGACCGGGCAAGCCGACGGATTATCAGAAGTCGCTCTACCGCATGGCGCACGACCAGGTTCAGCACAATATCGGGGTCGTCAAGCCGGGCATGGCGTTTCGCGAGATTGCCGAAAGGGCCTGGAAGATACCGGACCGCTTCGTCGACCAGCGTTATACCTCGGTCATGCACGGCGTCGGCATGCATGGCGAAACGCCGTTCATAGCGCACGCCATGGACTACGAGACCTATGGCCGCGACGGTTTCATCGTGCCCGGCATGGTGGTCAGCGTCGAAAGCTATATCGGCGAGAAGGGCGGCCGCGAGGGCGTCAAGCTGGAAGACGAGATCCTGATCACCGAGACCGGCACCGAGCTCCTGTCGCGCTTCCCCTATGAGGATGATTTCCTTGACAGACACGTTTGAGTGCTGACAGGCAGTTTTGCATGAAAAGCCCGATCTCGATCAAGCGCGGCAAGGCGGCGGCGGTGTTTATCGATCTCCAGGAGGAGCATCGGCGGGACAAGCGCTATCTGGTCGAAGGCTATGGCGATATCCTCGCCAACGTCCAGCGCCTGCAGACAGCAGCACGGGCCAATCATGTGCCTTTGTATCACTGGGCCTATATCGTCGATCTCGCCACGGCGCGGCCGTTCCACCCGGTCGAGGCCAGCGGCAAGTCGGCATTTTCCGACAAGGACGATCCGCTGACTGCGATCTGCGCGGAAGTAGGCCCGGCGACAGGCGAGATGATGTTGGTCAAGACCGATGCCAGCGCCTTCCGCGCGGGGCCTGCCGCCGAGCGGCTGAAGGCCGATGGCATCGAGTGGCTGGTCGTTGCCGGCGTCTGGACCGAGGCCTGCATCGATGCCACCGTCAAGGATGCGGTGGCGCTCGGGTTTCGAGTGCTGCTGGTCAAGGATGCCTGCGGCAGTGGCAGCACGGCGATGCACCAGACGGCCATCCTCAACCTTGCCAACCGGCTCTATGGCGGTGCCGTCCCCACCACCGACGGCGCCTGCCGGCTGCTGGCAGGCGAGACGGTCGAAGCCTGGCAGGTCGAGGGCTCGGTGCCGCTGCGCTTCAGCTATGAAAATGCTGCCCGGCTCTACGCCGAGCTCTGAGCGGGATCGCGCAGCGATGATCACCGAGGCCGAGCGACCCGGAACGAGAGGGCGCGGAAAATACCAGACGCTGCTCGATCCGGAGCTGTGGGCCTATATCGATCGGGTCAACGAGTGGTATCCGCCCGAAATCGTCTACATGCCGATCGACAGGCAGCGGGCGGTCTATGATGCCATGTGCCGGGCGTTTCGCGAGCCCTATCCACCCGGCGTCAAGGCCAGCGACAGCGCGGTTCCTGCCGGCGACCGTGCGATCCCGGTCCGGCGTTACCAGATGGCGGGCACGGCGCCGCAGGCGATGGTTGTCTATTATCACGGCGGCGGCTTCGTCCTTGGCGGCCTCGACAGCCATGACGACATCTGCGCCGAGATATGCGCCGGCACCGGCTTTGCCGTGCTGTCCGCCGATTACCGGCTGGCGCCCGAGCATCTGCATCCGGCCGCCTTCGACGATGCGCTGGCCGTATTCGAATGGGCGACGGCGACGGCCGGCCTGCCGATAGTGCTCTGCGGCGAAAGCGCCGGCGGCAATCTGGCCGCTGCGGTGGCACAGGCGACACACCGCCATCCTCGCCATGCGATCGGCCAGGTGCTGATCTATCCCGAGCTCGGCGGCCCGGAACCAGTTGGCAAAGAGAGCGCCGGCTCCTGTGTCGAGCACGCCGAAGCGCCGCTGCTGACGTTGCGCGATATCGAATTCTATCGCAACGTGCGCTCCGCAAAGGCACAGTCGCCCGACGATCCGACCTTTTCGCCACTCCGAGGCAGCAATTTCTCCGGCCTGCCGCCGACCTTCATCATCACGGCCGAGTGCGATCCGCTGTCCTCCGACGGCGAGGCCTATCGCGACTGCATCCTCGCCGCCGGCGGCCGCGCCTGGTGGCGCGAGGAGCCGCGTCTGGTGCACAGTTTCCTGCGCGCCCGCAAAACCGTTCCGCGCGCCGGTGAAGCCTTCGCCCGCATCATTGCGGCCATCGCCGCGCTTGGCAAAGGCGACTGGCCTTACTGAGGTTGCGAAGGCCCCCTCATCCGGCCGCTTCGCGTCCACCTTCTCCCCGCTGGCGAGAAGAGCCTGGCATCAACGCAGGCGACCTCCTCTCCCCCCGGGGGCGAGGTCGGATTGCCCCGAACTGCCCTTCGCAATTCGGTTGGCGATCCGGGTGAGGGGGACCTTCCGCTTGCGGAACAGCGCACAAGAACTGCGGAAGTCCGAACACTCCCCCACGGGCGCTCGCCCTATCATCCCCGAGGCAATGGCGCTCCGGCGATCGCATCCGTCCCCCGCGTTTGGCGATCGGCAGAGGTGCCCAACAACAGGGGAATGACGACAATGAAGTTCATGCTGACCGATCGAAAACTGCATCCGCAGGCCGAGCCCGTCGCCGATGGCTTCAAGAAAGGCCAGATGAACCGGCGCGAATATCTCGCCACCATGGCTGCGCTCGGTGTCAGCGCTGCCGGCGCGCTGGCGCTTGGCGGGCTTGCTCCGTCACCGGCCAGGGCCGAGGAGGCGAAGCGCGGCGGCGTCTTGCGCGTTGCCATGAATGTCAAGGGCTGGAAGGATCCGCGCACCTTCGACGGCGTCGAGATGTCCAACGTCGCCCGCCAGTGCAACGAATATTTGGTGCGCTGGAAGCGCGACTTCACCTTCGAGCCATGGCTGCTCGAGAGCTGGGAGACCAGCGACGACGCCCGCGTCCTGACCCTGCATATCCGCAAGGGCATCACCTGGTCGAACGGCGACACCTTCAACGCCGACGACGTGATCCACAATCTGACGCGCTGGTGTGATGCGTCCGTCGCCGGCAATTCAGTCGCCGCGCGCATGGGCGCACTGGTCAACGCCGATACCAAGAAGCCCGTCGACGGCGGCATCGAGCGCGTCGACGACGTCACCGTGCGGCTCAATTTGCCGAAGCCCGACATTTCGCTGATCGCCGGCATGGCCGACTACCCGACGCTGATCATGCACCGCAGCTATGAAGGCGACGGCGATCCGCTGAAGGCATTGGCGATCACCACCGGGCCTTGCGAACTCGTGGCATGGGACGCCGAGGTCGGCGCCGAAGTCCGCCGCAAAGACAAGCCATGGTGGAAGGGCGAGTTCTACCTCGACGGCATCAAATGGGTGGACTACGGCTCCGACCCCAATGCGATGCTGTCGGCCTTCGAATCGGGCGAGATCGACACCGATCACGAAACCGCCTCCGACACGGTTGCGCAGACCGACTCCATGGGCCTGAGCAATTCGGAAATCGCCACCGGCTCGACCATCGTCGCGCGGTTCAATATCGGCAATCCGCCCTATGACGACATCAAGGTGCGCCGCGCCGCCCAGCTCGCCGTCGACAACGCCGCCGTGCTGAAGATCGGCATGGACAACCGCGGCAAGCCTGCCGAGAACCATCATGTCGGGCCGATGCATCCCGAATATGCCGATATCGGCCCGGCCGTCCGCAACATTGATCAAGCCAAGGCCCTGCTCGCCGGGGCCGGCAAGGCCGACCACGAATACGAACTCATCTCGGTCGACGTGGACTGGCAGAAGAGCTCCGGCGACGCCATCGCTGCGCAGATGCGCGAGGCCGGGCTGAAGATCAAGCGCACCGTGCTGCCGGCCGCGACCTTCTGGAACGACTGGAGCAAATATCCTTTCTCCTGCACGGAATGGCTCGGCCGGCCGCTCGGCGTCCAGGTGCTGGCGCTCGCTTATAAGTCTGGCGCCGCGTGGAACGAGACCGCCTACGCCGATCCGGAATTCGACAGTCTGCTCGACAAGGCGCTGGCGATGCCCGATCCCGGCGCCCGCAAGGAGCTCATGGCCAAGATCGAACAGAATCTGCGCGATTCCGGCGTCATCATCCAGCCCTACTGGCGCTCGGTCTACCGCACCTACCGCAAGGGCGTGCATGGCTGCGAGCAGCACCAATCGCTCGAGCAGCATTTCGAGAAGGTCTGGCTCGAGGCGTAGCCTTGCAGACGACCAATTGTCGGGGCCAGCGCCGCTCTTTCTTCCTTCTCCCCTTGTGGGAGAAGGTGGATTGGCGCGCAGCGCCAAGACGGTTGAGGGGTGCGGACGGAGTGCCGTCAGTATCAAGCTGGAACACCCCTCATCCGGCCGCTTCGCGTCCACCTTCTCCCACAAGGGGAGAAGGAAGAGCCACGCCAGGCCTTGAAATCTCCAGTCCAAGCCGCACGGTCTCCCGCACCAGCAGGTCCAGATCGTCGCGCCGGGTGCGGTGGTTGTTGATCGCCACCCTGAGGCTATGCTGGCCATGCACCGTCGTGTCGGAAATGGCGGCGATGCCTTCTTCCTGCAGCCTCAGCATGATCTCGGTATTGAGCGCTTTCAGGCGCTCCCCGCCCAGTCCGTCCGCGCGGTAGCGAAAGCACACGATGTTGATGCTCACCGGCGCTACCAGTTCGAGTGCCGGTTCGGCCGCGATCAGCGCGCCGAGATAATGCCCTTGCGCGATGTTCTGGTCGATCAGCCGGCTCCCAAAATCGCGCAAGCTGTGTGCGCTGCTCGCCTATCTGGCGCTGGCGCCGCATCCGGTCGGCCGCAGCCGCCTCTGCGAGCTTTTGTGGGATGTGCCGCCCCCACTGTGCCTCTATTTGGCACTCCGCAGCGTTGAAAAGTCGGGCAAAGGGCACGTTTCTTTCGGCCCTCGCAAGGGTTGGCTGGGTTCGACAAAATACCACAATAGATCGCGATTGGGGTGGGTTCGTCGCGCCCTTTTTGTAGAGCTGGCGCAAAATTCACAACAGCATAGAATATTGCTTGTACTAACTCGGCTTAATGAGAACAAACCTAAGGAAGCATTCCTGAATCTTGCTGCTGGTCACATTTCAGTATCTGCTAAGATAGCCCGTGCTGATTCCGAATTATTAAGCATTTGCAAAATTCAATCCTGCGATATTGGGATTTGTCCTTGTCATAGGCTGACTTGGATGCATTTCTTGGAAGCACAGCCGCGTCAGCGGATCGTTGAAACATGCTTGGGCGGACGGGGCACTAAGCATGGAGAGGAATATTGACACTCGCTAATGCGGCGGCCCCGGCCGGGAGC
This sequence comes from Mesorhizobium sp. M1006, assembly GCF_040318825.1. Taxonomy (NCBI): domain Bacteria; kingdom Pseudomonadati; phylum Pseudomonadota; class Alphaproteobacteria; order Hyphomicrobiales; family Phyllobacteriaceae; genus Mesorhizobium; species Mesorhizobium sp. M1006. The sequence goes on along the minus strand of NZ_JAMYMZ010000028.1, from coordinate 19,958 downwards.
GTTCGACCCGACGCAAGAGACTACGGCAACCGTCGGCTAAGTCGTCGAATGCATCGCCCACAGCCTGGCTCTCGTTTGATGGCCGGCGAAGCTTTGCCCTCCTCCGATTGGCGCCAGCCTTCGCGGCAAAAGCGGGGATCGCCGCCTGCAATGGCCTTCCGAAATGGACGATGTCCGCCGCCAGCCAGTCGGAGGAATGAATCATGAAATTCGTAATCTATGCGGCCTTGGCCACTGCTTTGATGGCGATCGCCGGTTGTACCACCGACGACTACGGCGGTTGTCGCGGAAAGGGCTGCCTGGCTGATCGGCCCCATAAAGGTGGCCGACAGATTGACTATCGGCCGCAGTTCGACAGGAACGGCAATCCCAACTTCGATACCAGGGGCCGTTACATCGGCTGCCATGGGCTCGGATGTAAAGTCGACGATCCTGATGACGGGGATCAAAGTATCGACGACAGACCGCAGTACGACAGAGAAGGCAATCCCAACTTCGATACGCAAGGCAACTACCAAGGCTGCCGCGGCATCGGCTGCGAGGTCGATACACCGGACGATGACAATTCATCCGACGATGACGATTCCGATTAACGGACTCGGGGGCGAACAAGGAGGAAGCCAATCATGTCTGAATTCAGCGGCCTGGTCCGGCGACATGCCAAAATCGTTATGGTCGGCCTTGCGGGGTTGGGAATGGCGCTGACGTCCGCTTTCGCTGCGAATAACGCCTGTGACGGTATAAAGGTCGAAGTGACGAAGGCGCGCAAGCAGGAATATGCCCCTCTCGTCGTCTCGGCGATGACCAATAAGTTCAAGCCCGCTCAGGCAAAGTTCTTCACGATCATGGAGAGCGGCAGCTGGAGCGCCGCCTACGTCTCCACGCCGGTGAGCGACGACGGCGTGATGTTCTTCCAGACAGTCGACGGAAAGAAGCAGTTTCGCGACGTGTGGGGCGGCTATGCCGAGCCGTCGGAAAAACCTGAACTGGTATCCTGGGCGAAGAAGCTCGGAGCGCCGCAAGACCTGGCAAAGTGTTTTGCCGAGGAAGTTACGGAACGACGGTGATGATCGCTGGAAATTGCCGCTGACCGTTGGTGCAGGGGGAGAATGATTGGTGAGCGCTCCGGGGCGCCGGGGCTCTGAGATCGACTCCAATCATCAGCTGCAGGATGTGCAAAATGCAAACCGTTCGAAAATCCAGACTGATAATGCAGCTCGCCCGTGCATTGGCAACTTCAGTGAAAATGACGGCTGTTGTGAGTGTAGCTGTCCCGCACACGATCAATGTTGCGTATGCCAGCAAATATGATCTGCCGAAACCCTATGTTTCCCGGGCTCTTAACGCGGTTCTGATACCGATCAATCACGCCTCTCGGCACCGCTACCAGATCCCGCCCAAGCTTCGCGGCGTGTATGTCCTGGCCGTTGCACCCCACGGTGTTGCCGCGCGGCAAGGCATCCGACCGGGTGACGTGCTTGCCACAGTGCGGCATCAGCCGATTTCGACGCCGCGCGATGTCGATAGGTTCGTTTGGGCCGCCCTTGCCGCGAGTGCCACCAGTTTCCTGTTTGGCGTGAACCGCGGGACAGAAGTCACAGACGTCGTCGAGGTCAACACCAACATCACCGTCAACAACTTCAACACCAACATCTCGGTCAACAATATCTCCCAATGGACGAGTGTCGACAATCGAGAGGAATGGACGCAGATCGTCGATGAGTATGACGAGGAGATGGAGACGGGCCTCAATGACACAAGCTATCGCGGGGACGACTCGCAGCCTGGGGACGCCAGTCAGGACGCAGAAACGTCTCCTCCCGATGCCGATGACAAAAGTTCCGATGATCAGGACGATCCGAGCGATCAGAACGACGACACTGACGACGATAGTACGGATAACGATGCGTCGGATGACAGCACTGACAACAATAGTTCCGACGATCAGGACGATTCGAGCGATCAGAATGACGATGCAGACCCAACGGACGGTGGTGATGGCGACAACAACACCGACACTGACGACAACAGCTCGGATGACGATGCGACGGATGACAGTACCGACGACGCTGCCGGATCGAACGACGACGATGCCAACTAGCAGCCGACCGGGCCGGCAGTTCTAAACAGAGGTCAACCGATGAAAACCGCGACGCTGACCATTGCCATGGTCCTGGCCATGCCGGCTTTCGTTTTTGCCCAGGACAAGTGCTACGACGCCGCCAAGGATCAGGCCGCCGCGAACGAGTGCGCCGATGCCGCGTCCAAGAAATCCGACAACAAGCTCAACGAGCTTTACAAGCAGATTGAAACCCGCGTGAAGGATGATGTGGATACCAAGACGCTTTTTGTTCAAGCACAGCGCGATTGGGTCAAATTTCGCGACGCGGAGTGCAGTTTCCAGACCGTGGGAGCGGCCGGAGGAAGTGTAATGCCAATGCTCGTCGCGCAGTGCATGGACAGCCTGACGCAATCCCGTGTCAAAGACTTCGAGGATTACCTGAAATGCCAGGAAGGCGATCCGAGCTGCCCCGTTCCGGCAGCGAACACATCACATGCTGCACCTGCGGTGGCCGAAGAGACCGTCCCTGTCCAGGCTGCCGGACCGATACTTATTCCATTGCAACACGTCAGGGAATACGGAACCGACGGTGGTTATCACAAACTCGGGATCATGGTGGGCATCAATAGTGCCAAGCCTCGTCTGTTCGAATTCGACACCGGGTCGGATGAGTTCAACGCGGAGATCGATTCGAGCGTCCCTGGCGTAAAGCCGGTGCCCGGCAGCAAGCCCGCAATGTACGCCTATGGTGACGGCACCTATGGCGATTGGGTACAACAGGTACGGTTCGACAGCCTGTCTTTTTACGATCCGGATGATGCGTGGGAGCCTGTCGTAACCTTCGACGGCGGCTTTAGCGCTGCTCGGGTGGTGGATTACGTCTACACCAAGGGTTTCGGCGACCTCGAGGATGTGAAATTGATGCAGAAGCCCGTTGGTCAATACGGCGATACGCCAGTCTACGCGGATCTTAATGCGCGCGAGAGAATGCAGAAAGGCGAACCCGGTGGTTCGACGACGTTTTACGGCATCTTTGGAGCCGCCGATTTTATCTTTCCAGGAGACCAGACCAGTGCCCCCGGCGGTCAAACCCGAAGCGGCTATGTGGTCTCTGCCAATGCAAATCTTGGAAAAAGGAAGACGACACCGGGCTGCGGTCCGTGCCTGACGCTGAATTTGTCCCCCAGTCTGAGATCCCAGTTTACGGCCCTGACGCCGTGGGGCGAAGGGGATTTTCAGGCTTACCAGAGACGATTCCCGCGATCAGGCGCGAATGCATCCAATGAGTACGAGGGGTCTTACCGTTATACGATTTCTTTTGACCATAAGGGAAAGAAGCAATCGGTTGATTTCAGCGGACCCGTCTTATTGGATACAGGAACAGCGACATTTGTTCATATTACGAATGAAGATACTTTAAATAAGCTCAAGTCGAAAGGTTTTAAAATTGATAAATACAGTTCTGGCATAATAAACTTCAAGTTTTTTGGATTTGACGATAGTTTCAACAACAGGGAATACAGCGATGTCGTTATCGATCGCCAAAGCGATGAGGAGAGAGGCCATGGAATTTGGGTCGGCCTACCCTTCTTTCAGTCCAATTCCGTGATGTATGATCTGGAGAACAAAACAACCGCCTATTCACCCTATTTTGTCAGCGCTGCCGACTTTACGACAGACGCGGCTGTCAAGGATCAAGTGCAGCTCAACCGAGTGAACGGCGAAATGGGCAGCGACGGATGGCTCGGATTGGCCGGGAACATCTTCGGCGCCGGCGACTTCACGATCGAGAAGGACGCGGACGTGCGCATGACCGGGGCCAATACCTACACGGGCACAACCCACATCGCGGCCGATGGCTATCTTACTCTGGCCGGGCCGGGCAGCATCGAGCATTCCTCGCGCGTCATAGTCGACGGTGTGCTCAACATCGATCAGAAAGGAAACCACCTGAAGCCCTGGGGAGTGGCGCACTCCCTGAACGATACGGCCATTCGCAACCTTGGCGGTAAAGGCGAGGTCTATCTGGGCGCGGGCAGACTGATCCTGACAGCAGCCGACGGGCAATTTGATGGAACCATCGCGGACTTTGATGACGCCGGCGACAGCGGCGGCCTCGTTGTTGCCGGTGGCAAGCTGACGCTGAGCGGCAAGAACAAATATTCGGGCATGACGGAAGTGGTGGCGGGAGCGGAGTTGCACGTGACCGGCTCTTTGACCGGTGACGTTTCCGTCTCGGGACTGCTTGTCGTTGACGGAGAGGTCTCCGGCGAAGTCATGGTCAAGGAGGGCGGCACGCTGACCGGCTCAGGAAAGGTCGGCAACGTCACGGTCGCCGAAGGTGGCAAAGCTGATCCAATGAAAACCAGATAATCGGGCCATGGGCCGATCGTGGCAATAACGGACAGCTGACGAGAACATAGGGCGGGGCTGAGCAACTTAAGAGCTTGACTGCAATCGGAAAGGGAAATCGATGAAAATAGCGATATTGACTGCTGCCGTGGTTCTGGCTGCGCCGACATTCGCCCTTGCCAAGGACAAGTGCGCCGATGCCAAGGATCAGGCCACCATGAATCAGTGCTTCGGTGCCGAGTTCCAGAAATCCGACAAGAAGCTCAATGAGCTTTACAAGCAGATCGAAGCCCGCCTGAAGGACGATGCGGATACCAAGAAGCTTCTTGTTCAGGCACAGCGGGATTGGGGCAAGTTTCGCGACGCGGAGTGCAGTTTTCAGACTGCTGGATCGGCCGGAGGAAGCGTAATACCGATGCTCATCGCGCAATGCATGGACGGCCTGACGCAATCCCGTGTCAAAGCCTTCGAGGGTTACCTGAATTGCAAGGAAGGCGATCTGAGTTGCCCCGTTCCGGCCGCGAACTGACACGTGCTGCAACTTATTTGATCATGATGAAGCCGGCGGCGAGCATGACGTCGCTGCCAGATATGAACAATGCGAGGGGCATCATCACTGCGTGGGGACTTGAAGGAGGTGGATTGTGAAACGCTGCGGATCATCGCTCGCAATGGCGATTGCGGCATCTGTGCTGCTGGCATCTGCCGTGCCGGCAACAGCCCAGGATGACATGGGCTTCGACGTCAACGTCACGCTGTCCAAGAAAGCAGCCGCCAAGCTCGCGGCTGAAAAGGAGGGAATCGTCGTCTTCGCCTCCTATTACGGCGACCCCAAGCCGAGCGCCGCGAAGCACGCCAACGAAGTCGGCCTGATCGATCTCACACCGCACGACGAAGAGGTGGAGATACCGGGCACAGGCGGCCACGCCCGCATCAGCGGCGCCAAGGTCGACGCAAAGCGTCTCGACTGGCTTGCCGGCCCTCCCGATGTCAACGTCAACGTTGCGTCGGCGCGCAAGAGCAGCTCGGTCAATCTGCTCGGCTGCGATTTCATCGACGGTCCACTCAGCAACGTCCAAAGGGCGCCCGTGACGCTTCATTGCGGATTGATCGAAGAACATGTGGACACGAAGTTGAAGCCATAAGGCTCGCAAAAGTCATGCGCGCCCCCGCGCCAACGGATCGGCGGCACGACCTGACCTACTTCAGGGAGGAGATATTCATGCGCCCACTGTTCGCTATCTGTGTCTGCCTGGCTATCATGTCCTTGTCTGCAGCCGCCCATGCCGAGCGCCGTTGTGGCTGGTACTCCAGCCCGACCCCCGGCAACCTCGTCCTGACCGACAGTGACGGGGATTGGTGGATCCAGATGCAGGGACGCCCGGATCCCAAGGGCATCGACAATGTGCCGGCCTTTGACGAGCGGCAATTCGTCGAGACCAATGTGCCTGGTTCGGGTCACGGCTACGGATGTGCGTGCATGAACGTCGTAACCAACGCCAAGCAACAGAAGATCACCAGAGTGATCTCGGGCCAAATCCTTCCGCTGCTGCGCTGTCGCAACGACAGATCGCTGCCTAACCCGGACGGATAATTGTTGGATATCTTGTGGATACCATGGCTGACGGTAGGCAGCTTAGAGCATTGGATCAAGAAAAAGCCCGGCAAACCGGGCTTTTTCTTGGGTCTCTGAAACCGCATCAATCGGTTCGAAACGGGAATTTGGTGCCCAGAAGAGGACTCGAACCTCCACTCCTTGCGGAACACGGACCTGAACCGTGCGCGTCTACCAATTCCGCCATCTGGGCTGGTGCGCGCTCATTAAGCGGGCGAGGGATGAGTGTCAACGCGCTTTTTTGAAAGCCGCGTTCCTTCTCCGGCTCAATGCTCCAGCACTTCCTTCGACGCCACCGTGGAATCGGCGTTGAGCGTGTAGATGATCGGCACACCGGTGCCGAGCTCGAGCTTGACGATCTCCTCGCCCGATTTGCCGTCCAGCGCCATGATCAGCGCGCGCAGCGAATTGCCGTGCGCCGCCACCAGCACGGTGCCGCCGCGCAGCACATGCGGTTGCAGATCGTGCAGGTAATAGGGCCAGACGCGCGCGCCGGTGTCCTTCAGGCTTTCACCGCCGGGCGGCGGCACGTCATAGGAGCGGCGCCAGACATGCACCTGCTCCTCGCCCCATTTCTTGCGCGCATCATCCTTGTTGAGGCCGGAGAGATCGCCATAGTCGCGCTCGTTCAGCGCCTGGTCGCGAATGGTCTCGAGGTCGCTCTGGCCAACGGCGTCGAGAATATGCTGGCAGGTCTTCTGCGCCCGGATCAGCGACGACGTGAAGGCGATGTCGAACTTCATGCCGCGCGCCCTGAGCTTGGCGCCGGCCGACTTGGCCTCGGCATGGCCCAGTTCGGTCAGGTCGACGTCGCGCCAGCCGGTAAATAGGTTCTTCAGGTTCCATTCGCTCTGGCCGTGGCGCACGAGCACGAGAGTTCTCGACATATTTGCTCCTTCAAATCTTGTGGATCAGCCAAATCTTGTGGATCAGCCAAATCTGTGGATCAGCTTGTCAGGCCGAGCACGTCCCGCATCGAATAGAGGCCCGGCTTGCGGCGGCGCGCCCACAGGGCTGCCTTGACCGCGCCGCGGGCAAAGATCGCCCGGTCCTCGGCATGATGGGCAAGCGTGATGCGCTCGCCGGTACCGGCCAGCACCACACTGTGGTCGCCGACCACCGAGCCGCCGCGCAAGCTGGCGAAACCGATCGAGCCTGCCTTGCGCACGCCGGTATGGCCGTCGCGCACGCGAACATCGTTGCCGGCAAGTGCTACGCCGCGCCCGGCAGCGGCGGCCTCGCCGAGCAGCAGCGCCGTGCCCGACGGAGCATCGACCTTGTGCCGGTGGTGCATTTCCAGGATCTCGATGTCGAAATCGTCGGCATCGAGCGCGCGCGCCGCCTGCTCAACCAGCACCGCCAGCAGATTGACGCCGAGGCTCATATTGCCTGACTTGACCACCGTCGCGTGCCGCGCCGCCGCCGCGATCCTGGCATTGTCTTCAGCCGAGCAGCCGGTGGTGCCGATGATATGGACGATGCGCGCCTGCGCCGCATAGCCGGCGAATTCGACGGTCGCTGCCGGCGTGGTGAAATCGAGCACGCCGTCGGCCTTGGCGAAGGCCGGCAGCGGATCGTCGCCGATCGCCACGCCGAGCCTGCCGACGCCGGCCAGCTCGCCGGCATCCTTGCCGAGATGTGGCGAACCGGCCGGCGCGATGGCGCCGGCGACACGCGCGCCCGGTATCGTGTGGATGGCGCGGATCAGCGCCTGGCCCATGCGGCCAGCCGCGCCCACCACCACCAGGCCCATTTCACTCACGGTCGGCGTGTCGCTCATGAATGTCTCCCGACCGCCTTTTTCGCGTGATCATTTTGCGCCGCAGTCTGGATTGGCTTGGCGTCATCGACAAGCCCCAGCCCTTTCCTGCCTTGCACCCGATGGAACCGCGCATAGACGCTGTGCGGGTCGGCCATCAGCGAGGCATGCGTGCCCTGTTCGACCAGCCGGCCCTGCTCCAGCACGATGATATGGTCGGCATTGACCACCGTCGACAGCCGGTGCGCGATGACAATGGTGGTGCGCCCTTCCATGACATGGGTCAGCGCTTCCTGGACGCGGGCCTCGGCCTCGTTGTCGAGCGCCGAGGTCGCTTCGTCGAGCAGCAGGATCGGCGCCTGCCGAACGATGGCGCGTGCAATCGATACGCGCTGGCGCTGGCCGCCCGACAGCGTCACGCCATTCTCGCCGACCGGCGTGTCGTAGCCTTGCGGCTGCTGACGAATGAAATCGTGTGCCGCGGCCTGTTGGGCGGCGCGTTCAATCTCTGCGTCGGTGGCGCTCAGCCTGCCGTAGCGGATGTTGTCGCGGATGGTGCCTTCTAACAGATAGGGCTGCTGCGATACATAGGCGATCGAGCCGCGCAGCGAATGCTTGGTGACCTTTGAAATGTCCTGGCCGTCGATTTCGATCCTGCCCGACTCGACATCGTAGAAGCGCTGCAGCAGCGCAACCAGCGTCGTCTTGCCGGCGCCCGAGGCTCCGACGATGGCGGTCACCTTGCCGGCGGCGGCGACAAAGGTCAGATCCTGCAGGACCGGCGCCTCTTCGACATAGCGGAAGGACACGTTGTTGAAGCGCACTTCGCCAGAGGTGAATTTCGCCTCGGCGGCTGCCGGCACGTCACCTTGCTGCGGCTCGAGGTCGAGAAGCTCGTAGATCATGCGCGCATTGACCAGCGACTTTTCCATGCCAACCTGCATACGCGCCAGCCGCCTGGCCGGATCATAGGCAAGCAGCAGGGCGGTGATGAAGGCAAACACCGCGCCCGGCGGCTGGCCGCCGACGGTCGCCCGGTAGCCGGAATAGGCGATGACGCCGGCGACGGCGAAGCCGGCCAGCATTTCGGAGATAGGCGTCAGCCGTTCCGAGACGCGGGCGATCTTGTTTGCCCGCTGCTCGGCGCCCGCGACGAGGCCGCCGATGCGGCGCGACAGCTCGTCTTCCAGGGTGAAGGCCTTGACGATGGCGATGCCTTGCGTCGCTTCCTGCATGGCGCCGATCAGCCGCGAGTTGATCTGCACCGATTCACGGGTGATGCGACGCACCCGGCGCATCAGATAGGTGACACTGTAGATCAAGGGCGGGCCGATCAGCAGCGACATCGCCGAGAGCATCGGGTCCTGCCAGATCATGACGCCGACTAGCGCGACAAGCGATACCGCATCGCGCGCCAGCGATGTCAGCGTCATCGACAGGAGATCGCGGATGCCGTTGACGTTCTCGTTGATCTGCGCGGCGAGCCGGCCCGAGCGGGTGTCATTGAAGAAGCCGACGCCGAGCTTCATCAGATGGTCGAAGATGCGGCGTTGATAGCGCGCCACCAGATTGTTGCCGATTTTGGCCAGCGTCACTGCCTGGCCGTAGCTGGCCAGGCCGCGCAGCATAAAGGCGGCCAGGATCGACACGCTGATCAGCGCGATAAGATCGCCGCGCCGTTGGTAGAAGATCTGATCGATGACATCCTTCATGATCCAGGCTGTGAAGGCGGTCGTCGCCGCGATCGTCACCAGGCACAGCACGGCAAGAGCATAGTACCAGCGATAATCGCGGCTGTTCTCGGCGATGATGCGGCGGATCACCGCCACGATCTCGCTGGGACGGACTTTCCCTTTGGTTGGTGCTGGAATTGTCACGTTGGAGCGCTTTGTGGTTTCGGTTCGGCCGGACTGCAATTCGGCAACCTCTTAACGCCCCGATGGCGGCTTGCCTATGGCCGGGGACGGCGAAACTTCGTCGCGGCGCAGCTTGTGTCCTAAACCCGCCAGCGCCGCCCCGCCGTCTGCACGCCGAACAGCGACGGATTTCTGGCATAGGCGGCCAGCCCTAAAAGCGCCGCAAGCGGATGGGTGATGACGTAGACCGGCATGCCGCGCATCAGGGCGCTGTGCGGCGCCTTGTCCTCGAAGGCGGCGCGGAAATTGCCGGTGCGCAGCGCCGGCAGGATTTTTTGCGCGATGCCGCCGGTGAGAAACACGCCGCCGCGGCTCATGAACACCAGAGCGAGATCGCCGGCGGTGCGCCCCAGGCAAGTGACGAAGATCGACAGCGCCTCTTCGGCCACCGGATCGTTCTTTGCCAGCGCCGCGGCGGTGACCTCGGCAGGCGTTGTAAAGGGCGACGGCTTGCCGTCCGCCTTGGCCACCGCCCGGTAGGCATTGACCAGGCCGCGTCCGGACAGGATCTGTTCGCCGGAGATGCGGCCCTCGAGCTTCTCGATATGCGGAAACACCTGGAAATCGCGCGGCGAGCGCGGGCCGATATCCATATGGCCGCCCTCACCGGGTACCGGTATCCAGTGATGCAGCGCATAAACCAGCCCGGCGACACCGAGCCCGGTTCCCGGGCCGAGCACCACCCGCCCGGAATTCGGTTCCGGCTCGTCGCCGCCGATCTTCTCCATATGCTCTTCGCCGAGCGCGACGACAGCCAGCGCCTGTGCCTCGAAGTCGTTGAGCACCACGACGTCGCTGAGACCGAGACTGGCGAACATCTGTCTCGGCTTGACGATCCATGGGCAATTTGTAAGCGGGATCTCGTCGCTTTCGACAGGACCGGCTACCGCCAGCACAGCTGAATTCGGCCGGACCGACGAGCGGTCGAGCACGGCCGACTGGATCGCCTCGTCAATCGTATTGAAGTTGGCGGTCTGGACGATGGTCGGCTCGCCGGCCTCGGAATTCGCGTCTAGTACGATCGAGAAGCGCGCATTGGTGCCGCCTATATCGCCGATCAGGATCGGAAATCGCAACAGAGTGTCGTCGTCGCTTACGCCTGGCATGCTCTCGTCCGTTCCCGACGCGTATCGCCGTTCTCTCGTTGACTAGCGCATGACCGCAAAAAGGGAAATCGGTTTTCGAAGTGGAGATGCACGGATGCAGACGGCGAACACGCTGCCCGCATCAGTGCCCCGGTCGTGGCCGCGGCAGCGGAATGCCGATCTCGGGCGTCGCCACAAAGGCGTTCGCCGAGGCCGGAAGCGCTGCCGCGCCGGCTGCGACCGTCGGCGGCGGCGAAGACTCTGCCGCGGGAGCAGGTACGGCCGCGATCGGCACGCCGTCGCCATAGTAGGTGACTGCTTCCGCCGACGGCGGAGCTGGCGCGTCGAGCACGAACTGGCATTGCCTGGGCAGGTTCGCCATGGTCATCAGGTCGCGTGCCTTCGGCTTGTCCGGGTTCTTGTTGGGGCGCCACGGCTCCTCGGTGAACCACCAGGCCAGCGCCTGGTCGCAGCCATCGCCTGGCGCCGTCGCTTCCTGTGCCTTGCAGTCGGGTGATCCAGCCTGGCAGCCGATGCGAATGTGGAAGTGGTAGTCGTGGCCCCAGAACGGCCTGACCTTGCGCAACCAGCTACGGTCGCCTTTGACCGTGTCGCAGAGCTTCTTCTTGATCCCGGGATTGACCAAGATGCGCTCGACTTCGGGATAGCTCGCGGCGCGCTTCAACAACCGCGTGTGCATCGGCGTCCACAGCCCGTCCTTCACCAAATGGGTCTTTTCATCGACCATCAAGGTAGCGCTGATGTTTTCGCGCTCTTCGGCCGAGAGCTTACGGTCGGGCATCGGCGTCAGCCAGATGTCGGCGTCGAGGCCGATCTGGTGCGAGGCATGGCCGGTCAGCATCGGACCGCCGCGCGGTTGCGAGATGTCGCCGATCAGCAAGCCAGGCCAGCCGTCGGCAGCGGCATCGCGCGACAGTTTCTCGATCAGCGCGATCATTGCCGGATGGCCCCAGCGACGATTGCGCGACGGTCGCATCACCTCCCAGTGCCGGCCGTCCATGGGTAGGGCGACGCCGCCGGAAAAACAGCCTTTGGAATAAAAGCCGATCGATTGCGCTGCTGCGAGTGCCGGCAGCTTTTTGGCGCCGAACAGGTCCTTTGCCCGTTGCTCGGCGCTCCCTGGCTGCGTTGCAAGCGCCGCCAAGCCGGCGATGGCCAGTACTGCCGTCAGCAGCAGCGTTTTGCCCGGCAAGGCTCGCGCTAACGTCTTCCCCAAGCTGGACCCCTCCGCGATTTGAACCGCATCATACCATAGCCCGCGCAACGTATCGATCATGACCGTTTCATCGGGCTGCGCGCCTCGCCGTCGCGCCAGTCGCCGCTCGCCCACATGGCATCGAGCGCCGAGCGATAGTCGGGAAAGCGAAAGCCATAACCGGCCGCCTTGATTGCCGCATTGGCGACACGCTTGTTCTCGCTGTAGAAAGACCGCGCCATGGGCGAAAGTTGGGCGGTCTCGAACGGAATTTCGGGCGGCGGCTCGATGCCCATCAATTGGGCGGCATAGGCGACGACGTCCTGCGGCGGCGCCGGCAGGTCGTCGGTGACGTTGAAGATGCCGCCGCGATTGCCCTCGGCGAGATGCCAGAGCGCACCGGCAATATCGTCGCAATGGATGCGGTTGAACACCTGGCCCGGCTTGACCAGCCGCCGCGCAGTGCCGTTTTCCAGGTTGACCAGGGCGTTGCGGCCCGGCCCGTAAATGCCGGAAAGCCGCAGGATCGCCACCGGCCGGTGGATGTCATGGCCCAATTGTAGCCAATCCTGCTCGGCTGCAACACGCATCACCGACCGCTTCGACAACGGCCGGCATTCGGCGGCCTCGTCCACCCAATTGCCGCCACGGTCGCCATAGACGCCGACGGTGGAGAGATAGGCGATCCATTCGAGCTCCGGCATGTTGGCCGCGATCTCCTCGCGTGCCGCGCCCAGCATCGGGTCGCCGGCCTTGTCCGGCGCGACCGAGACGACGAGATGGGTTGTCTTCCCAAGGGCATCGCCGATTTCGGAGGTCAGCGTGCCATCGAAACGCAGCGGCACGATACCGGCTTGCCGCAGCGCCGCGAATTTTTCCAGCGACCGTGTTGTACCGAAGATCGTTGTGTCGGCATCCCTGTTGGCGCGGGCGAAGGCCCTGCCCGAATAACCGGCGCCGAAGATGAAAATCTGCTTTTTTGTCATGTATGCGCCTCGATCGGCTTTGGCAGGGCCAGAAGCCATTCGCCTCTCACCGCCTCTTCATGTTCTGCTTGCAAAGCGGCTGCGGCACGTTCGGCGAACTCCCGACCCGGCACCAGCCGCGACAGCGCCCATACCGCAGCTCCGCGAACCAGGGGCGAGGCGTCGTCGAGCAGCGCGCGAACGGCGCCGGCCAGCGACAAGTCCTGGGAATTGCCGGCCGCTATCAGCACGTTTCGGATAAAACGGTCGCGGCCGATGCGCTTGATCGGCGAGCCCGAAAAAAGCGTGCGGAAGGCAGTGTCGTCGAGACGCAGCAGCTCGGCGAGCGGCGGTTCGCGCAAGTCCGCGCGGGCGGCAAGCTTTGCCTCCGAAGCGGCTTGGGCGAACTTGTTCCACGGGCAGGCGGCCAGGCAGTCGTCGCAGCCATAGATGCGATTGCCGATCTTTTCCCGGAACTCATGCGGGATCGGTCCTTTGTTCTCGATGGTGAGGTATGAAATGCAGCGCCGCGCATCGAGCCGGTAAGGCGCCGGAAAGGCGTCCGTCGGGCAGGCGTCGAGGCAGGCCCGGCAGGAGCCGCAATGATCGTTCTCAGGCGCGTCCGGCACCAGCTCGGCCGTCGTGAAGATGGTGCCGAGGAACAGCCAGGAGCCATGCGCGCGGCTGACCAGGTTGGTGTGCTTGCCTTGCCAGCCGAGGCCGGCCGCCTCGGCCAGCGGCTTTTCCATCACCGGCGCGGTGTCGACAAACACTTTCACGTCCCCGCCGGCGCGCGCCACGATCTTGCCGGCGATCTCCTTCAGCCGGCCTTTCATCACGTCATGATAGTCGCGGTTCTGCGCATAGGCCGAGATCGCGCCGCGGTCGCGCTTTGCCAGGATGTCGCGTGGGTCGTGGTCGGGGCCGTAATTCATCGCCAGCACGATGATCGAGCGGACCTCTGGCCAAAGCGTCGTCGGTTTGCCTCGCCGCTCGAGCGTTTCGGCAATCCAGCCCATCGAGCCGTGAAAGCCGTCGGCAACGAATTCGGCCAGCCGTTCCGGCGCCTGCGGAATCGCATCGGGCGTGGTGACGGCAACGGCGTCGAAGCCGGCATTCCGCGCCTCGCGGTCGATCAGCGCGCGCAGCTTTGCCGTATCAGAAATCGAGGTCCGCATAATGTGACACCGGCGACAGGCCGCGCACCCGGTCGGACAGAAGCGGCCGGAACGAAGGCCGTGATTTCACCCTTGTATACCATTCGCGCGCGGCGCTGTGTTCGCGCCAGTCGATCTCGCCGAGATAGTCGAGCACCGACAGTGCCGCCGCCGCCGCGAGATCGGCATAGGTGACCTTGTTGCCGGCCAGCCAATGACGGGTGCCGGCCAGCCAGTTGGTGTATTTCATGTGCTGGCGGATATTGGCGCGGGCGGCGCGGATCGCCGCCGAATCGGGCGAGCCGCCGCCTGCCGTTTCCGGCATGACCGGCTTCAGGACGCGCTCGCGCACTAGGTGCCGGGTAACCTCGCTTTCCGCCTTGTTGAGGTACCAATCGGTCAGCCGTCGGATTTCGGCGCGCTCCATCGGATCCTCGGCGAACAGCCGCTTGTCGCGCTTGAGTACCCCGCGCGTCTCGTCGAGATATTCGGCAATGACCACTGCGCCGACGATCGGCACGTCGCCTTCGGCGAGCAGGATCGGCAGCGTGCCGGCCGGGTTCAGCGCCAGGAACTCCTTGCGCCGCGTCCACGGCTTCTCTTCGATCAGCGCCAGTTCCTCGCCATACTCGCCAAAGGCGAGGCGGACGAAGCGGCAGCTGGCGAACATCGGATGGTGGAAAAGCGTCAGCATGGTCCCGCGATAATAGAGCGCACTGGCAAATCGCCGGCTGCGCCGGTAAGTCTTGGCCGCCCGATTCAGGGGCTGTCAGGGTGCTGCGACCTATAGGGGGAGTTCCGCGCCGTGACAAGCAAGCCCTTTTCTCACGCCCTCACTCCAACGCCGAGGTTGCCATGGAAAGCCAGACCGTCGTCGAAGCGCTGCTGCTCGGCATGCTCGAGGGCCTGACCGAGTTTATTCCGGTGTCTTCAACCGGTCATATCCTGCTTGCCGGCCATTTCCTCGGCTTTCATTCGACCGGCAAGGCCTTCGAGATCCTGATCCAGCTCGGCGCCATATTGGCGATTCTCAGCGTCTATTTCCGCCGTCTCTGGAAGATGCTGCTCGAGCTGCCCTACGATCGGCTGACGCGGCATTTCGTCCTTGGCATCCTCATCGCATTCCTGCCGGCGGCCATTATCGGCGCGCTGGCGCACGATTTCATCAAGACGGTGCTGTTCGAATCGCCGCGGCTGATCTGCATCATGCTGATCATCGGCGGTGTCATCCTGCTGCTGGTCGATCGCATGAAGCCGAAGCCCTATTACCAGGATGTCGAGCGGTTTCCGACCAGGCTTTATCTGCAGATCGGGCTGTTTCAGTGCCTGTCGCTGATCCCCGGCACGTCGCGCTCGGGTTCGACCATCGTCGGCGCGCTGCTGCTCGGGGTCGACAAACGGGCGGCGGCGGAATTCTCCTTCTTCCTTGCCATCCCGACGATGGTCGGCGCCTTCGCCTTCGACCTGTTCAAGAACCGCAATGTGCTGAGCAGCGCCGACCTGCCCATCATCGCCGTCGGTTTCGTCGCCGCCTTCGTCACCGCGCTAATCGTCGTGCGCTTCCTGCTCGACTACGTCTCGCGCCATGGCTACGCGCTGTTCGGCTGGTGGCGGCTGGTCGTCGGCATCGTCGGCCTGGCGGGGCTGGCCATCTGGGGATGAGCCGGCGCGGATAGCGCAATCCCAGCCGGAACTCTATTCTTGCCCGAAGTCGAGCCATACGATCTTGTGGACGTATGGTTGGCAGGGGGAATGCGTGAGCGAAGTTCTTGACGCCCTCGTTATTGGCGCCGGTCCGGCGGGACTCGGCGTCAGCTACTTCTTGAAACGGCAGGGCCGCGACCACCGTGTACTCGATCGAGGCCGGATCGGCGAAACGTGGCGAACGCAGCGGTGGAACTCGTTTCGACTGAATTCGCCGACCATTCGCTCCATCTTACCCGGTGATTCCTACGAGGGGCCCGAGCCGTGGGGCGCGATAACCCACCACGAATTTGTCGCGTATCTCGAAGGCTATGCCGAGCGGCACCGCCTGCCGGTAAGCACCCAAACTCCGGTGCAAGAGCTGACGAGAGACGACGGGATCTTTCGCATCACCACGACGGACGGGGCATTTCTGGCGCGCAATGTGGTGATCGCCACCGGCGACCAGAATCGGCAGGTCCGGCCAGCAGGGTCGGCGGATTTGCCAACCGCAATTCGCCAAGTCGATTCCTCGGCTTATCGCAACCCGGCCGAGTTAGAGAGTGGCGCGGTGCTGGTGGTCGGCAGCGGTCAGTCGGGCGGCCAGATCGCCGAGGATCTGGCGCTGGCCGGACGTGCGGTCTTTTTGGCGACCAGCCGCAACGGCCGTTGGGTGCGGCGCTACCGCGGGGGCAACATACTTAAATGGCTGACGCTGTCCGGTTTTCTCGACGTTCCGCGCAAGGAACTCGTCCTCCCCTCCGGCAAGCTGCAGGCCCGCGCGCTGGTCGGCGCGACCCATACGATCAGCCTGCAATCGCTGAGTGCACAGGGCGTGGTGCTGCTCGGCCGCTTCAGGGGTGTGGAGAACGGCAACCTCGTCTTCGGCGACGAGCTCGACGACCATATGCGATTTGCCGACGAGGTCTCCGCGAATGCCAAGCGCCTGGTTGACGAGTACATCGAGCGCGCCGGCCTCGAAGCGCCACTGGCCGAGGATGATCCAGCCGAGACGATTGAACCGCGCTTGCCCGATCCTCCGATCCGCTCCCTCGACTGGACGGCGAGCGGCATCAGATCAGTGATCTGGTGCACCGGCTTCACCGGCGATTTCTCATGGGTTCGGCTTCCCGGCGCGCTCGATGCAGCCGGCCAGCCCGTCCACGAGGATGGCGTCGGCGTTGTTCCAGGTCTCTTTTTCGCCGGCCTCGATTTCGGATCGACGCGGAAGTCGGGCACCATACCGGCCATTCCAGAGGAGGCGGCCGCCGTCGTGGAGCGACTCGTCCAAGCGGGAGCCGACTTGCCACGGAACGACGTCTAAACGAGCCGTCGAACGCGGGTTCTTGAACGTGCAAGAACATGACAGCTCTGGCGCGATCAAGACGACGCACGCTGCCTTTTGTCGAAGCGCACCGACAATTTTCCGTAGTCCGATTGGTGCGACAGCCAGAAATCGCCGGCACCTTCGATACGGCGCTCCGATTCGTGGCCGACTGCATCCATTGCCTCCATCAACGTGCGGCGGCCTTGACCTCGGCGTCTTGACCTCGGCTGGTCGTCGTCGTGCTGACAGCACTGGCAATATGGGGTGAGCCGGCGCAGTCGTTCGGAATGGTCGACCCGGAGACGCCAAAGGAGGTGCATCAAGGCGCGCGATCGGTCAGCGCGTTCGCACCTTCCTCCGCGGCGCAATGTGCGCAGCAGTAGATGATGTCATCCTGTTCGACGCCATGTCCGATGATCCGGCATCCGCAATGCGGACATATCGGAGCAAGTTTCTGGACCGCGCATTCGAAGCTGTCGAACGTGTAGGTCTCCTCGGCCATCGTCACTTTGAAAGCCTTGTCGTAGTCATTCCCGCATTGATCGCATCTGGCCATAGTTCGTTTCCTTCTTTCACGGCTTCAAGCTCGACCAACCTGTCGCGCGGCGATAGGTTCCCGCCAGGATCAGGGGGCCGTCCTAAGGCGGAGACGAGCGCGAGCCTACGCCACGGCGCTGTTCGATCGCACGGATCACCTCGTCGATATCCCGCGGCTCGATGTCGAGTTCCTTCAGGCCAGGCGCGTCGATTGCTGCCACATTGTCCTGACGCATAAGATCGATCTGGTTGCGCGTTATGGGGGCAGCCGGGAGGAGTTCCGCGACGCCAGCCAAGGCGTTCCATACCGCAAACGGCACCGGCATCAGCTTGACGTGCGTATCGAGCTGTCGGGCGATCTCCCGAAGCAGTTCCTTATAGGTATAGATGCGCGGGCCACCGAATTCGAATATGGATGAACCCGTGTGGGTTCGCCCGTCGATCAGCCGGCTCACTGCTTCGGCGACGTCTGCCACATGGACCGGCTGAAGCCGTGTGCCACCATCGCCGAACAGCGGATAGACCGGCAGGAGGCGTATCATCCTCACAATGGTCGTGAGGAAAGCGTCGTCAGGTCCTGTCATGACGGCGGGACGCACAATGAAAGCGCCGGGAAATGCGCTTTCCACGGCACCTTCTCCGCGCCCACGCGCCCTTATGTAATTCGAATCCGATTGAGGATCGGAGCCGATCCCTGAAATCAGCACGAACTGGTCGATCGCGCGGTCGCGCGACGCGGCAGCGAGATCGGCCGCGGCTTTCACATGCACGCGTTCAAAGGTCTGGACGCCGTGCTCGACGTAAAGACTGACAGCATTCACGACCGCCTGTGATCCGGTAATGGCCGACCCGATCGAGGACGCATCCAATATATCCGCCTCGACTGCCTCGGGCATCCTTGTAATCGAGGAAAAGACCAGGGCCACGCGAGCTGGATGGCGAGATGCAGCGCGCACCGTGAAACCTCTTTCCAGGAGCCGCTTCACGATCCTGCGCCCGAGAAAGCCGGTTCCGCCGAACACGGTGACGATCCGTACCGGGTTGAGATCGTCGGGATCCATTTGCCTCGCCATCCCTTTGTCCTCGCATAGCTGCCACGAGGATTGCCCTGGCCGGCATTTGAACCAGCCCGTCGAACATCAGGACGATTGGGGAACAACGCAGGAACGCTTTTGTTCCAGTCAGCGCTGGGCGGATGCTTGACAGATCGGCAAACCATGATCTGAACCGCAGGCGCAGCAAAACGGCCCCACTTCGGGAATAGCCTAGTTCCGCCCGTAGAAAACGTTCTCGACATGCACCGGCCAGCGCCACGGCAGCACCGCCACCATGTCGAAGCGCACCGATAATTTTCCGTAGTCGGATTGGCGCGACAGCCAGAAATCGGCGGCGCCTTCGATGCGGCGCTCCGATTCACGGCCGACTGCTTCCATTGCCTCTATCAGCGTGCGGCGCGCCTTGACCTCGACGATCAGCACCAGATCGCCGCGCCGCGCGATCAGGTCGATCTCGCCGAACCTGGTGCGGTGGCGGCGGGCCAGAATTCGGTAGCCTTTCAGCATCAGCGCCGCCGCCGCCAGCCATTCGCCGTGATGGCCGCGCCGGTAGGCCTTTTGTCGGCTGGCGCTCGGCCGTTCAGCCATCGCCGTCTCCGCCGGTCCCGTCTCTTCCGGCATTCTTGAGGTCGAGGAGCCGACGATAGAGCGCCTGCTTCTGGCCACCCGTCATCTTGGCGGCTTCCGCCGCTGCCTTGGAGGCCGGCATCTCGGCGGCGAGCGAAAGCAGCAGCCGGTCGATGTCTTCTGGCTCATCAGCGACCGCATCGGCCGGGCCGACGCAGATGACGATTTCACCCTTGGGCGTATCGGCTCCCGCATAATGGCTGGCGAGCGATTGCAGGGTGTCGGTCCGCATCTCCTCGAAGGTCTTGGTCAGCTCGCGGCCGATCGCCGCCTTGCGGGCACCGCCCAGCACCTCGACCATGGCACTGAGCGTCTCGGCCAGCCGGCGCGGCGATTCGAAGAAGATCAACGTTGCCGGCACCGCCTTCAGCGCTTCCAGCCGCGTCAGCCGCTGCCCGGTCTTCACCGGCAGGAAGCCGGCAAACAGAAACGCGTCCGAGGGCAGGCCGGATGCCGTCAACGCGGCAAGTGGCGCCGACGGTCCGGGGATCGGCACGACACGAATGCCGCGATCCAGCGCCTCACCAACCAGCCGGTAGCCGGGGTCGGAGATGAGCGGCGTGCCGGCATCAGAGATCAACGCTCCGCTTTGTCCGGCCTCC
>NZ_JAMYMZ010000027.1:0-73485 GCF_040318825.1 Mesorhizobium sp. M1006 | reverse complement strand
TTGTCGATTCAAGCGCTTCGCAGGCGAGCACATAGCGCGAGATCTGGTCGGTGACCGTCAGGGGGTAACAGTAGCTACCGTTGCCGAGCCTGAACTCCCCCTTGAAGTCGGTGCACCACAGATCGTTAGGGGCGGCGGCTTGCGACAATGGCGTGCCCACGGCCTTGCTCGCCCGGTTCCTCTTGCGGGCCTGGCTCACAAGGCCGTGACGGTCGAGCACGGCATGCACGGTGCTTTTGGCCGGGATACGCACATCACCGGCGAGCTTCCTGACCAGCAACTCCCTGATCTTGCGAGCGCCCCAATGCGGCTTCTCGCGCTTGGTCTCGACGATCAGCCGCTCGATCTGCTCGGGCAACTGGTTGGCGTACCTCACCGGCCGCCGCGAGCGGTCGCAAAGCGCCTCCAGCCCTTCCTCCCTATAGCGGTTGAAGATCTTGTAGCCAGTCTTGCGCGAAATCCCGAAATCCCGGCACACATCGCTCATGCCTTCTCCCGCGAGAAGGCGGGCAACGAAACGTAGACGTTCCTCCATCACCGAACACTCTCTCCACGGCATCAACACCTCCGGCCAAAAGCCAAAAGTGTTACCCATGTGTCCGGTACAAAACGTCACCTATGTCTCAGGCCGCGCACTCACCGGCTCGCCGAGTCTGAAGGGACACTGGACGGCGACTGCAGCTGCGATGCAGTATCTTGAGGCAGGCAGAGGGGGGCGCGAGCGGCTTTCATCTTCGCCGCACTCTTACCTCAGATCAGCCTACAACCGATCGGCCCGCGCTTCACCAGAAGCACGGGCTTGGTCGACTCGGCACCGTCGCCGCCCCGTCTAGCGCGGGACCGCTTGTATTCCCGAGACCGAGCGCTCTGTTTCGGCGGAAAAAACCACGAAGGCAAAGATCAGCACGGCGGCAGCGACAATCATTGAGCCGGTGGCGACGATCGGCTCGAGCGCCGGATTTCCCTGCAGCATCAGGTAAAGCGCCGGCAGCATCACGACCAGGCCGAGATTGTAGACGCCATAGTGGATCATCGCGCTCCTGCGGGCAGCCTTCGCCGGGTTCAGCGCATAATAGCCGCCGAATATTGCACTGGTGACCCACCCCAGCAGGTTGATGTGCGCGTGAGCCGGAAACGCGCCGTGATCGCCTGAAATTGCCATCTGCAGGCCAGCTGCAATTCCCAGAATAAGAAAGATGATGGCTGTCTTGAAAAAGAGTTCCGAAACCTTAGGCATATCATTCTCCCAAACCCGTTTTGCCGCCGCATCATGCTGTGGTTCCGGCGATCTTGCCAAGGGACCGTCGGGCCTGCGGAGCCATTTGTCGCCGGCCTGACAGCCCGTTGGCGGCCGGCCGCCGGGCCTGGCCGGTTGCGAGTCCAGCCAGCAAAAAATATGCACTCACGCTAATTTAATTGCAACATTACCGGCCAGGCTTGCATGTCGTTCTCGCCAGGGAAGTGTCCTGCACGATGGTGGTGCCATACGCGCCAAAGATCTGCCCGTCAGTGTTGCAGCAAGGCCTCGCCGAACTTCTCCCACAGCTGTGCGCAATCTGTTGCTCTGAGGCTGGGGGTTCCGACTGGGCCATATCTGATGACGGCGGCGTGAACATCATAGCCAACGATAGGTGCATTGGCGACAAAGTGGATAGCCTCGCCCAATCGGCGGGGGCCAATTGGCGCATCGGTTTTGTTGGTGATATCGAAGACACCACGAATATCCGCTTCCTGATTCCTGGCTGCCAACGCAGCCGCCATTACCCTTTCTTGCATCATCGAAATCTCTCCTATCGGTCTAAGTCTAAGAACCGCGGCTTGTGCCGATCCGGCAGCTGACAACCGGCAAATCGAAGTGCCTTTTGCAGCATCTTGATTGGCTCTTGCTGCGAGCCACTCCGCCCGCTCCCGCGGCAAGCCGATAAGGCAACTGCCAGCAAAATCCGCAGGCACATCCACGGTCGCATCAAACACGGCCCACGTGCCAGTCGGCTCCTGAACGGGCAAAAACCTCATAACAGCGCCTGCTAATATACCATGCCGACTGTGAGAACGAGACTTTTTCCTGCATCAACTAAACGAATGAGAGCTGGTGTCGAAGTGCCGGGCGACGCTCGTCGAAAACAAATCGTCGGCGACATCGCCTGGATCGAAGGTGGGCCTGAGCAGCGATCCGGCCGCATTCGAGGCTCGCCGACAGGGACAAGCACAAGACGCAGCGCGCCGGCACGCCTCGTCAAATGTTACTTTCTGCCCTGCGGATAGATCGTCTCGCCGCGCTTCAGCATCTCCACGAACGCCGCGATCTTCTTCTTGCGTCCGGCTTCGGTTTTCATGTTGTGGATGCGGAAGGCGAGTGCGAAGCGGTTTTGCCCGCTGAGCTTTGCCAGCATCTCTTTCGCCGTGGGCTCGGCGTCTATTGCCGCCTGGAGGTCGTCGGGGATCTTCATCTCCTTGCCGCTCTTGTAGGCGCGCGCCCAGCGGCCGTCGGCCTTGGCCGCATCGACCTGCCTCAGCCCGTGCTCGGTCATCCGGCCCTCCTCGATCAGCCGGGCGACATTGTCGACATTGATCTGGCTCCAGGTGCTCTTCCTGCCGCGCGGGGTGTAGCGCTGCAGGTAGCTTTTGCCGTCCAAGGCCTTGCGCACTGCATCGATCCAGCCCCAGCACAACGCCGCGTCGATGGCTTGCTTCGGCGTGATCGACGGCAGTCCCGAATCGAGCTTATGGATCTTGATCCAGACTTCGTCCTCGCTGTCGTGATGCTCGCCAAGCCAGGCATGGAAGCTTTCGGCATCCCTGAACTCGCGCACCTTGGCGGGGTCGACCTTGACGGGCGCCATCAGCCGGTCCGCCCATGACGCGAGCGCGTAACGACGCCAAACCGCTTGCCGGCCGCGCGCGCGCTCACCTCAGCTCCGAGTTCGCAATCCGCAGGCCTGGTGATTCTCGCCGGCACGCATTCAGCCCGCACGATTGGGCGTTCCGAGGACATGGGATTTCGGCGGCAGCATGACGTTGTCGAATGTCTGCGTGAACATCGCCGCCGCAAAGAAAGCGACGGCGCGCAGGGTTTCGGTGCCGGTGTTGACGAGGTCGTGCCTGACCGGCGTCGGAAGTACCAGGACGCTGCCCGGCCCGACCGGGTGGGTGGTGCCGCCCTCAATGTGTAGCTCGCCGGTGCCGGCGATGATGTATTGCGTCTCTTCGGTGGCGTCGCTGTGCCAGCCGAGCCGCTTGCCGGGCTCGATCTCGTAGACAATGACCGAGGACTGGGTGGTGCCGTGCCCGCCGTAAACCGCGAAAGCGCCGGCCCATTTGACCGACGGATCGTCCTCTGCCCAAACCAGCGAACGTTCGAGCCTGTCGGATGCGACGACTGCTGTCATGGCTTCGTTCCTCTCAGCGAATTGCGAACACGAATCTAGATGATTTTTCTGGTCTGCGTCAGCAAAACTGGCTGCTGACCGTTCCCTCGTGCATTGCGCGTGACGATTTGTCGGGCCGCGATCCGACCTATTCTACTCTCGGGCCGGATCACTGAGCCGATACCCCAATGCAACCAAGCCTTTACCTTTTAGTCAGTTTTGAGTTGCCCCTGCGTTGCGTTCGTGGTCCGGTACAACCAGGGCGCTCAATGCGGCATTCGGCAACGGTCGCCTCACCGACCGTCAGGGCAACACACCGTCGAGCCAATACAGGAGATAGCAATGGGCATTTTCGACAGTATCAAAGGTGCGATTTTCGGAAACGCGGTTGCGGGCGAAGCGCCGCCGGCGCAACCGTCTCCCGCGCCTGCTTCGAGCACGGCCACCCAGCCGACGGCGCCTACCCGATCCGCCCCGGCTGCAACCCCGGCTCCGGCCGCGCCGGCCGCGCCGTCCTCTGCCCCTGACATCGCTGCCATTCTCGACAAGGCGGTGGCCGCGAGGGGGCAGAAACTCAACTGGAAGAATTCGATCGTCGACCTGATGAAGGCTCTGAATATCGACAGCAGCCTCGGCGCCCGCAAGGAGCTTGCCCACGAGCTGAACTACACCGGCGATATGAACGACACTGTAACGATGAATCTGTGGCTGCACGACGCACTGATGAAAAAGCTGGCCGAGAACGGCGGCAAGCTTCCGAGCGACCTGGCCGCCTAGAGTCACAAGACAAGCAATTCCAGGAAAACGTGTGAACGGTTTTCCGTCCGGAATTGCGTCAAACAAAAAAGACAGACCGGTTCTGCCCGCACCGTGGTTCTTGCTGCGCCGGCTTCGGCCGCAACCGAGCAGACCACACTGCCAAGCATCAGACTGCCCGTAAATAAAACTGAGACCGATCCCGGCCGCCGGGATTGGGTCCATGGCGAAGTCGCATGGCACAAAAGCGCTGCCCTCGCGCCCGGATTGCCTCCCGCAAAACCGACGATTTCGGTCGCTGCCCACGCGCTGGTAGGACCACCATTTTGCTGGCGAAACGCGACGTTCGGCGTATCATTCTCTCGGGAGAGGGTTCATGGTGGGAGGAAGCCAATGAACGTGGTGAAGCGGGTGACGGTCGCCGACTTGACAGCCCAAGAGCTTGTTTCATCTGCGCTTTCACGGTTCGGTGCCGGCGACACCATATCGACGAGGGCGATGCTGGACATCGTTCGCAGGACGGCTCCGGCCTGCGGCAACAGTGACGACGATCTGGTCGAGCTTATCGTCATGACGGCGGTTGGTAGGACCATGGGCGTCGTGTTCGACCATCGCTCCCATTAAAACAATCTGGAACGAACATCAGGCTGCGCCCAGGAGCAGTGGCGGGCGGTGGCAGCGCCGCCAAAGAGGCCGGCCTGTTTGTGCGTGAAGGTCGGCCTGGCACCAAGCCATTGCTTTGAGCAAAACCGCTGCTCATGCCGGGTCATGCCCGAAGCCGGTAGTTGGGCGACACGCTCGAAGGAACTCGCTGAAATCTTGCCCGTTATGCTCTCGTTGAGATGAGGAGAGCTGCCATGGCCGACGACAAAACCAAGACCGACAGTCGCGACCGCTCACGAGTGGCGGGCGGCGAAGACTACGAGGTACGTCACTTCGCCGAGGAAGCGGGCATTACCCCTGAGCAGGCGCGCACGCTGATCAAGCGCCACGGCACCGACCGCAAGGTGCTGAACGAAATCGCCGAGAGCATAAGAGCGTCGTAATGGCTGACAAGAAAACCGCAATGGCCGACCGCAAGACGCGCGATCTGGACGAAAAGGAGGCTCTGCGCCTGGCCGAAACCACCGACGTTTCGCCGAAGCAGGCGAAGGATCTGATGCGCAAGCACGGCAAGGACAGCCCGAAGGTCGAGAAGGAAGCCAAGAACTTCAAGGCCGAGGGCTGAGCCGCCCAGCCGGTTGGACGCGCGGCATGGGGCCGCGATCCTGCGGCTTATCGGTTTTCTAACAAATTCGGCCTATCCCTTCCGCTATCGCGGCTCAGGGATGCCATATGCGCGGGATATCTGGTGGGGCGAGGCCGTCGATAGACGACATACGGCATGTGAGGCTGATGTTTTGCCTGGTGGCGGCGGTCGTGATGGCGGCGGCGCTCCTCGCCTTTGCCCACTCCCTCCTGCAGGATCCCGATAGCTGGTGGCACATCAAGGTCGGCATGGATATGCTGGCACGCCGCACATTCCCCACCGTCGACATCTATTCCTATACTTTTGCCGGCCAGCCATGGATCGCCAAGGAATGGCTTAGCCAGGTCCTCCTTGCAATTGCCTTTCAAGCCGGCGGCTGGAACGGCGTGGTGCTGCTGGCGACTGCAGTAATCGCGCTTACGGCCTTCTTGACGTCGTGGTATCTCAGCGCGTGGTTGAAGCCGACGCTGGCGATAGGACTGACGCTGGTTCTCGCGCTCTTGATCGGGCCAATCTATGTCGCCCGGCCGCACATCTTTACCTTGCCCATCATCGTCGTCTGGACCGCCGGTCTTTTCCAGGCCGCACGCAACGAGAAAGCACCGCCCTTATGGCTGCTGGCGCTGCTTTGCCTGTGGGCCAATCTCCATGCCACCTTCACCTTCGGTTTCGTCATCGCCGCCTTCGCCGGCCTCGATCTCGTCATGCGCACACGCTTGTCGAACCCCCGGCTGCTGGCCAAGTGGATCGCTTTCGGGCTGCTTTGCCCGCTGGTCAGCCTGCTCAATCCCTATGGCGTCAAAGCCATACTCGCCACATTCACCGTGGCCTATGGCAATGAGGCGGTGCCTTACATTGCGGAGTGGCAGCCCTTCGACGCCGCGCGGCACACCCTCCAGGAGGTGGCCCTGCTGGTGGCGCTTTTCGGGCTGCTCGTGTCGAGATTGCGCATTGGCTGGGCCAAGGCGCTGTTCCTTGTCTTCACGTTGCACGTCTATCTCACCCACATACGGTTCATGTACCTGTTCTTTCTTCTCGTGCCGGTGGTCCTTGCCGTCGAGGTCGCGCAACAATATCCAGCGCTTTCAGCCGAGAAATGGGCGGCGGAAAAGCGTGACGGACTTGAACAATTTTTCGCACGGCAATTTTCCAGGATTTGTGCTGGACTTGCCGTTTTGCTGGTTTTGGCGGCTGCCGCCTTGACGAGCTATCCGGTCGCGCCGAGCCAGAAGACCTCGGCGAGGGACGCACTGGCCTTTGCCCAAACCCATAATCTGTCGGGCAATCTGCTGAACTCCTACGATTTCGGCGGCACGCTGATTTTCCATGGCATCAGGACGTTTATCGACGGCCGCGCGGATCAGCTCTTCCTGAATGGCTTTACGGAAACGGACGAGCAGACGGGGCACAGCCGGGGCAAGCCGATCCTGAAAGCCCAACTCGACAAATATACGATAGGCTGGGCGTTGTTGACCGCCGACGACAGCCGCATTCCGTTCTTCGACGAACTGGGCTGGAAGCGGGCCTATGCGGACGATTACGCGGTGATCTACACCCGCGCGGACTGAGCCCCGGCAGCTTCGCGCGCCGGTGCGCACCTCCCTCCTGAAGCTTCGGCCAGCGCCGAGGCGGCGAAATCCTTATGGGATTTTGATTTCTTTGCTCCGCGTTCCGTCTCGAACCTTTATGGCACTTTGATCCATATTCGCCGGAGCGATGTATCCAGCCGCCGATATGATGCGGCGACGGGTTGGGCAGTTTTGTCCAAATTAAAAGAACAAACACGATATAGGAAAATGCATTATGGACATATTTGTTGTCGCGATTGGAATCGCGTTCTTTGCTCTATGCTTCGGCTATATCAACGCTTGCGACAAGCTGTAAGTTTAGGTGATCATAACATGCTTTTCGACTATATCCTCGGCGGCGCCGTGACCTTGTTTCTTCTCGCCTACCTGACATACGCCCTCGTTCGCCCGGAACGCTTCTGATCTCCACTGGCAAGGCGCCAAACCCATGACAATCAACGGATGGCTGCAGATCCTCGTCTATTGCGGGATCGTCGTTCTGCTGGCCAAGCCGCTCGGCGGCTACATGCATCGCGTTTTCAGCGGCGAGCGCACATTCCTGTCGTCAATTCTGGCCCCGCTCGAGCGCGGGCTCTACCGCATATCAGGGACCAGCGAGCGCGAGGAGCAGCACTGGACCTCCTATGCGGCGGCCCTGCTGTTCTTTAACCTGGCCGGCTTCCTGGTGCTCTATTTGCTGCAACGGCTGCAAGGCGGCCTGCCCTACAATCCGGCCGGCATGACCGCCGTCGAACCTGGGCTGGCCTTCAACACCGCCGCCAGCTTCATGACCAACACCAACTGGCAGAACTACGGCGGCGAAAGCACGATGTCCTATCTCGTACAGATGGCCGGCTTGACCGTACAGAATTTTCTGTCGGCGGCGACTGGCGTCGCCATTGCGGTCGCATTGATCCGCGGCTTTGCTAGAGCCTCAGGCAAATCGATCGGCAATTTCTGGGTCGATATGACCCGCGGCACGCTCTACCTGCTTTTGCCCTTTTGCATCGTGTTGACTCTTGTCTATGTCTATCTCGGCATGCCGCAAACGTTCGCTGCCTACGTCAACGCGACGACGCTCGAAGGCGCGCAACAGACTATCGCGGTCGGGCCGGTCGCTTCCCAGGTTGCCATCAAGATGCTCGGCACCAACGGCGGCGGTTTCTTCAACGCCAATGCCGCGCACCCGTTCGAAAATCCCGACGCGATCTCGAACCTGATCCAGATGGTGACGATCTTTGCCCTCGGCGCGGCGCTGACCAATGTCTTCGGCCGCATGGTAGGCAACCAGCGCCAGGGCTGGGCAATTCTGTCGGCGATGGGCGTGCTGTTCATCGCTGGCGTTGCCGTCTGCTACTGGGCGGAAGCCGCCGGCAATCCGCTTGTTCATGCGCTGGGTGTCGACGGCGGCAACATGGAGGGCAAGGAGAGCCGCTTCGGCATCGCCCTGTCGGCACTGTTTGCCGTCATCACCACGGCCGCATCCTGCGGCGCCGTCAACGCCATGCATGACAGCTTCACCGCACTCGGCGGCATGATCCCCATCATCAACATGCAGCTCGGCGAGGTCATTGTCGGCGGCGTCGGCGCCGGCTTCTACGGTATCCTGATGTTCATCGTCATTGCCGTTTTCGTCGCCGGGCTGATGGTCGGACGCACGCCCGAATATCTCGGCAAGAAGATCGAGGCCAAGGAGGTCAAGATGGCTATGCTGGCCGTGCTCTGCCTGCCGCTTGCAATGCTGATCTTCACTGCTATCGCGGTGGTGCTGCCGACCGGCGTTGCTTCCATCGCCAATGCCGGCCCGCATGGCTTCTCCGAGGTTCTCTATGCCTACACCTCGGCCGCGGCGAACAATGGCTCCGCCTTTGGCGGCCTCAGCGGCAACACGCCCTGGTACAACGTAACGCTCGGCATCGGCATGCTGATGGGCCGGTTCCTGGTCATTATTCCGGCGTTGGCGATTGCTGGCTCGCTGGTTGCGAAGAAGACCGTCCCTGCCTCCGCCGGCACCTTCCCGACCGATGGTCCGCTGTTCGTCGGACTGCTGGCCGGTGTCATCCTGATCGTCGGCGGCCTGACCTTCTTCCCGGCTCTGGCGGTCGGACCGATCGTCGAGCACCTGGCGATGATTCATGGTCAGACATTCTGAAACGGCCATGCCCTGGTTCAAGATCATACCTCGAAAGGTCGGGCATCGCCCCGAGCCGGAGGGGGAGAAAACGCCCCCTCCTTTCCCGACGCTGTCCACATTCCTCGCTATTGCGGCAGCCTTGATCATGATCTGGCTGCTGGCTTATGGGCCGCCGCACCTTCGTTCGGCACACGATCGACCGGTCAACAACATCGACACTGGAGCTACCAAATGAGCCCGTCGAAATCCGTGAGCATCATGGATACCCGCATTCTGTGGCCCGCTATCGGCGGTTCCTTCAGAAAACTGAACCCGCGCATCTTGATGCGAAACCCGGTGATGTTCGTCGTCGCCGTCGTCTCGGCGCTCACCACCGTGCTGTTCGTCAAGGATCTCGTTACCAGCGGCGGCGATCTTGGCTTCACGCTGCAGATCATCATCTGGCTGTGGTTCACCGTGCTCTTCGCCAATTTCGCCGAAGCGGTGGCCGAAGGCCGCGGCAAGGCGCAAGCTGACTCGCTGCGTCGGGCGCGAACCGAGACGCAGGCCAAGCTGTTGAACGGTGGCGACCGCAGCAAGTTCAAACTGGTGCCCGGCACCAGCCTGAAGGTCGGCGACATCGTGCTTGTCGAAGCCGGCGACATCATCCCCTCGGACGGCGAGGTGGTCGAAGGCGTGGCGTCGGTCAACGAGGCGGCCATCACCGGCGAATCCGCACCGGTCATCCGCGAATCCGGAGGCGATCGTTCGGCGGTGACCGGCGGCACGCAGGTCTTGTCCGACTGGATCCGCGTGCGCATCACTGCGGCTGCCGGTCATACGTTCCTCGACCGCATGATCTCGCTGGTCGAGGGCGCCGAGCGCCAGAAGACACCCAACGAGATCGCGCTCAACATCCTGCTCGTCGGCATGACGCTGATCTTCGTGCTGGCGACGGCGACGATCCCGAGCTTCGCCTCGTATTCGGGCGGCTATATCTCGGTGACCGTGCTGGTCGCCCTGTTCGTTACCCTGATCCCGACCACAATTGGCGCCCTGCTGTCGGCTATCGGCATTGCCGGCATGGACCGCCTGGTGCGCTTCAACGTGCTCGCCATGTCGGGCCGCGCCGTCGAGGCGGCCGGCGATGTCGACACGCTGCTGCTCGACAAGACCGGAACCATCACGCTGGGCAACCGTCAGGCGACGGCATTTCGTCCGGTCAAGGGCGTCACCGAACAGGAACTGGCCGACGCGGCTCAGCTTGCCTCGCTTGCCGACGAAACGCCGGAAGGCCGCTCGATCGTCGTCCTGGCGAAGGAAAAATACGCTATCCGCGCCCGCGACATGGCAAGCCTGCACGCGACTTTCGTGCCCTTCACCGCGCAAACCCGCATGAGCGGTGTCGATCTGGAAGGCTCCTCAGTCCGCAAGGGCGCAGTCGATGCGGTACTTGCCCACGTCAACCTCTCGACCGTTGCCACAGGCAGTACGCGCCCCGGCAGCGACACCGTCCGCGACCTTCAGGCGATCGCCGACGAGATCGCCAAATCGGGTGGCACTCCACTCGCGGTCGAGCGCGACGGGCGCCTGCTCGGCGTCGTCCATCTGAAGGACATCGTCAAGGGCGGCATCGCAGAACGCTTTGCCGAATTGCGCCGCATGGGCATCCGCACGGTGATGATCACCGGCGATAATCCGATGACCGCGGCGGCGATCGCGGCGGAAGCCGGCGTCGACGACTTCCTTGCCCAGGCGACGCCCGAGGACAAGTTGAAGCTGATCCGCGACGAGCAGGCCAAAGGCAAACTGGTCGCGATGTGCGGCGATGGCACCAACGATGCGCCGGCCCTTGCGCAGGCCGATGTCGGCGTTGCCATGAACACCGGCACGGTCGCGGCGCGCGAGGCCGGCAACATGGTCGATCTCGACAGCGATCCGACCAAGCTGATCGAGATCGTCGAAATCGGCAAGGCGCTGCTGATGACGCGTGGCTCGCTGACCACCTTCTCCATCGCCAACGACGTGGCCAAGTATTTTGCCATCATCCCGGCAATATTCGCCGTCTTCTACATCGCCCCGGGCCAGACCGCCGGGCCGCTGCAAGCGCTCAATGTCATGCATCTGGCGACGCCGCAGAGCGCTATCCTCTCGGCCATCATCTTCAACGCGCTGATCATCATTGCGCTGATCCCGCTGTCGCTGAGGGGCGTCAAATACCGCGCGGTCGGCGCCGGTGCGCTGCTCAGCCGCAATCTCATTGTCTATGGCCTTGGCGGCGTCGTAGTGCCCTTCGTTGGCATCAAGATGATCGACATGGCCATCACCGCTCTCGGTCTCGCCTAAGGAACCACGTCGATGCTCAATCAAATCAGGCCCGCGATCGTCATGATCGTCTTCTTCACCATTCTGACGGGTTTGGTCTATCCGATCGGCATGACCGGCATTGCCCAGGCGCTGTTTTCGCGCCAGGCCAATGGCAGCCTGATCGAGAAGGACGGCAAGCTCGTCGGTTCCGAGCTGATCGGCCAGGCTTTCGAAAGCGACCGCTACTTCCATGGCCGCCCTTCGGCTGCCGGCGACGGCTACAATGCCGCCGCCTCGGGCGGCTCGAATTTCGGCCCGACCAACCCGAAGCTCATCGACAGGATCAAGAGCGACGCCGAAAAGCTGAGAGCCGAAAACCCGAGCCAGCCGGTACCGATGAATCTGGTCACCACGTCCGGCAGCGGCCTCGATCCGCATATGAGCCCCGATGCGGCCTATTTTCAGGTTGCCAGGGTGGCCAAGGCCAGGGGCGTCGATGAATCCAGGATCAAATCGCTTGTCGACAGCCATGTCGAAGATCGCGAATTGGGATTCATCGGCGAGCCGGTAGTCAATGTGCTGGCCCTCAACCTTGCGCTGGACGATGCCATGAAACAGTGAAGGACCGGCGCCGGGATCGACACCGAAGCCGGCGCCGTTCATGATTGACCCGTATGCCAGACGACAGACGCACCGCCGAAACCAGGCCCTCTCCCGACGCGCTGCTCGAGCATGCCGAGCGGGAGGAGCGCGGCCGCCTGAGGATATTTCTCGGCGCCGCCCCCGGTGTCGGCAAGACCTACGAGATGCTGATGTCGGGCCGCGCCAGGCTGGCCGACGGGGTCGACGTGGTGATCGGCATCGTCGAGACGCACGGCCGCAAGGAAACCCAGACGCTGGTCGAAGGCTACGAGGTCATTCCTCGCCTTGAGATCGATTACAAGGGGCGGATCCTTGAGGAGATGAATCTCGACGCCATCCTCGCCCGGCACCCGGCGCTAGTTCTGGTAGACGAACTCGCCCACACCAACGTCGCCGGCAGCCGTCACCCCAAGCGCTATCTCGACGTCCAGGAAATCCTGACGCACGGCATCGATGTCTACACGACGCTGAATATCCAGCACGTCGAGAGCCTGAACGATGTCGTGGCGCAGATCACCCGCGTCAGGGTGCGGGAAACTGTCCCCGACTCCATAATCGACCAGGCCGACGACATCGAGATCATCGACCTCACCCCCGACGATCTGATCAAACGGCTTGAGGAAGGCAAGGTCTACATCCCCAGCACCGCCCAGCGCGCCATCGAGAACTATTTCTCGCCGGGCAATCTGACGGCGCTCCGGGAATTGGCGCTCCGCCGCACTGCCCAGCGGGTCGACGAGCAGTTGCTGACCCACATGCGGGCCCACGCGATACCCGGGCCTTGGGCGGCGGGGGAAAGGGTTCTCGTCTGCGTCGATGCGCGTCCGGGCGGGGCGGCCCGTGTACGCTATGCGCGGAGGTTGGCCGACCGGCTCCGCGCCCCTTGGACGGCGCTTCATGTCGATACCCCTCATTCAGCGGCCATGCCCGAGGAGGACAAGGATCGGCTGGCGACGCAGCTGCGCCTTGCCGAGCAGCTCGGTGCCGAGGTGACGACCATTCCGGGTCAGAACGTCGCGCAAGACATCGTTCGGCATGCGACGGCGAACAACTTCACCCATATCGTGATCGGCAGGCCGACCCGATCGCGTTGGCGGGAATTGATCGAAGGCTCGCTCACTTATGATCTCATCCGCAATGCCGGCGACATCAGCGTCCATGTCATTTCGGGAAACGAACGCAACGCCGAGGCGACTTCGAGGACCGTCAAGGCGGCGGACGAGCAGTGGCAGTTCGAGATCTGGCCCTATCTCAGGGCCACGGCCTATGTTGTTGGCTCGCTCGCCTTCGCCGTCCTTCTCGACCAGTTTCTCGACGTCCGCAATCTGGCGATCATCTTTCTCATTGGGGTCCTGACGTCGGCGGTGACCGGCGGTCTCTGGCCGGCTTTGTATGCCTGCCTCATCAGCGCCATTGCCTTCAACTATTTCTTCCTGGAACCACGCTACACGCTGACGATCGAGGATCCGGAGAGCATCGTTGCGCTGGCTGTCTTCCTGGTTGTTGCGGTCATTGGCAGCAATCTAACAGCGCGCGTGCAGCGTCAGGCGGTCGCCGCGCGCTCGCGGGCACGCGCCACAGAAGATATTTATCTCTTCTCAAAGAAGCTCGCCGGCGCTGGGACGCTTGATGACGTTCTCTGGGCGACTGCCTTCCAGATCGCCTCGATGCTGAAGCTGCGCGTGGTGCTGCTTCTGCCGGAGAACGGCACGATTGCGGTCAAGGCCGGCTACCCACCCGACGACACGCTGGCCGAGGCCGACATCGCAGCAGCCCGTTGGGCGTGGGAGCATAACCGCGCCGCCGGGCGCGGCGCCGACACGCTGCCCGGAGCAAAGCGCCTCTATCTGCCCCTGCGGACCGGACGCACGGCGGTGGGCGTCGTTGGCCTCGACAACGACAAGCAAGGTCCGCTGCTGACACCCGAGCAGCAGCGTCTGCTCGATGCGCTCGCCGACCAGGCGGCGGTCGCCATCGAACGCATCCAGCTCGTCGCCGATGTTGACCGGGCCAAGCTCGCGGCCGAGGCAGACCGTCTGCGCTCGGCCTTGCTCACCTCCATTTCCCACGATTTGAAAACGCCGCTTGCCGCCATCATGGGCGCAGCCGGAACACTCAGGGACTTCGAGGCCGCACTTCCCGAGCAGGACCGGGCGGAACTGCTGTCGACCGTGCTCGATGAAGCGGAGAGGCTTAACCGCTTCATCGCCAACCTACTCGATATGACCAAGATCGAATCCGGCACTATGGAGCCGAACTATGCGTTTCACTATCTCGGCGACATTGTCGGCTCAGCCCTGCGTCGGGCCCGCAAAATCGTCGGCGAGCACAAGACCGAGATCGATATTCCATCGAATCTGCCGATGTTGCGGGTCGACCCCGTTCTGTTCGAACAGGTGCTGTTCAACCTCCTCGACAATGGTGCAAAATACGCGCCGCCAGGTTCGACGATCCGCCTGCAGGCCTGGGCCGACAATGGCTTCGTCATCCTGCAGATCATGGATGAGGGACCAGGCATCCCGTCAGCGGATCTAGACCGCGTTTTCGACACTTTCTACCGTGTGCGCAAGGGCGACCAGGTGCGTGCCGGCACCGGGCTCGGCCTGTCGATTTGCCGCGGCTTCATCGAAGCGATGGGCGGGACGCTCTCGGCGGCAAACAGGTCCGACCGCTCGGGGGCGGTTTTCACCATCAGGATGCAGGTGGTGCCGACAGAGCTGCCCAACCTCGGCGAACCCGAGACGGGCCATCAAAATATGGACGATCTGGCATGACGAGCCTAGATGTCAGGATATTGGTGGTCGACGACGAACCGCCGATCCGGAAACTGCTTCGCGTCGGGCTTGGCAGCCAAGGCTATGCGATCAGCGAGGCGCCGAACGCCAGGGCGGCGATTGAACTCATCGCGACGGAAAAGCCGGACCTTGTCCTGCTCGATCTCGGCCTCCCCGGCATGAGCGGCCATGATTTGCTGCGCAAATGGCGGGATGATGGCCTGGACATTCCCGTGGTTATTCTTTCCAGCCGCACTGATGAGGCCGGCATCGTGTCCGCCCTTGAACTCGGCGCCGACGACTATGTCACCAAGCCGTTCGGTATGAACGAGCTTGTCGCACGCATCCGCGTAGCGCTTCGCCACAAATTTCAGCAGCAGGGTGAGAGACCGGTGTTCCAAACCGGCGACCTCTCCGTCGATCTGGTGAAGCGCGTCGTCAAGGTCGAGGACAAGGAGATAAAGCTCTCGCCGAAAGAATACGACATTCTTCGCACCTTGGTGCAGCACGCCGGCAAGGTTCTCACCCACCAGTTCCTGCTGAAGCAGGTCTGGGGCGATTCCACCGACGTTCAATATCTCAGAGTCTATGTCCGGCAACTCAGGCTAAAGATTGAAAAGACGCCCGACCAGCCCCGCTATATCACGACCGAGACCGGCGTCGGATACCGGCTGCGCGAAGTCGATTGACGCGACGAGCATCCGAAGCCGAAATGCCTCTTCCAATCTGCTTCAAATCAGCGGCGGCCATGGCGTCGCCGGACAAAAGCCCTATATTAAAAGAAGATTGGTTTTGTGCGGGAATGAACGAATGCCACGGCTTCGTCTATTGACGTTTTTAGGGTCGGCAATGCTGACTGCGTCGATGCTGTCGGGCGTAAATCCTGCTGCATCGGCACAGGTCGGCAGTCCCGCCGATCGCAACGTGTTGATCCAGCAAGACCAGTTGCAGATGTTGGAGAACAGGCTGCGGCGGCAGCAATACCAGCAGCAGCAACAGCAGTACCGTGCCCTGGATCGCCAAATCCCAATACCGCAACGGCAGGAGGTGCCGCAGATGAGGCCAACTTGCCAGTTGCTGCCGTCAGGGAGCGGCTTTGTCAGCACCTGCCGCTGACGACCGGTCCCTTTCATTTATTTAGCCGACTTATATACTGGGGAAACCGCTCCGCCTGCGCCCCATTGAAAGCGGGCGAGTTTGCAACGCTGCCCTTGCCGTCTGGGCACCGATTCGACTGGATTATCGAATGGCAGCCAGCAAGAAGAAGGTTGTACGCAAGGCAAGGAAGGGCGACGGGGTTCGCCAGGTCGCGGCGATTCCCTTTCGGCTGAACGAGCATGGCGATGTCGAGGTGATGCTGGTCACATCGCGAACGACGAGGCGCTTCATCGTACCGAAGGGCTGGCCGATGAAGGGCAAGAGCGGCCGCAAGGCAGCCACCATCGAAGCACAGGAAGAAGCCGGTGTTCTCGGCAAGACACTGAAACAGCCTGCCGGCACCTACCACTACTGGAAGCGGCTGGCGAACCGCTTCGTTCGCGTCGATGTCGTCGTCTATTTGCTTGAGGTAACCGAGGAACTTGCCAAGTGGCAAGAAGCCAAGAGACGGCAGCGGGCATGGCTGACGCCGACCGACGCGGCGTTGCTGATCGACGAGCCGGATCTTTCGACGCTGGTGAGGAACATCAGGATTGCCGAACTGGAGCATAATCCCAAAAAGCAGAGTCCGGCGTTCGGAAAAGATCCCGCTCAATAGAAGATGGAGGCATGCCCCAACTGTGTCGGGATGGAATTGGTTTCCAGCGCCCGCCGCCCCCGTCTCTTGAACCGATGCCTCACTGACTGCCATCGTCTTCCTCGGGCAGAGGCCGCGCCGGCGTGCCGGTATAGGCCCACAGCCATTCGCGCGGCAGTGGCCCTTTGTTGCGTTCGCTCTCCTGCGACTGTTCCCATGCATGTGCGAGGATGCCGACGGAGCGCGACAGCACGAAAAGGCCCCGCGTCAGCGGCGGCGGGAAGCCGAGCTCGCCGTAGATGACGGCCGTGGCGCCGTCGATATTGAGCGGGATTTTTTTGCCCTTGCGCCGCGAAACCTCGGCCTCGACCATCTCGGCGATATCGGCGAAGCGCCCGCTGACGACGCCGCGCGCGGCAAAGTCACGGGTCAGCTCGATGAGGCGGGGCGCCCGCGGGTCGACCGGGTGGAAGCGATGGCCGAGCCCGGGCACATAACCGTCCTCCCCAGCAAGGAAATGATCAACCCGCAGCGACACGGCGCCCGCGAGGGGCACGCCGGCGTCCACTTCAGCGGCGATGTCGCCGTAGAAGGAAAGCGCCTGTTCGCCGGCGCCGCCATGCACATCGCCAAGCACGTTGATGGCAGATGCCATGGCGCTGTTGATGCCGACGCCGCACGTGATCGCCATGCGGGCGATGGCGATCGACGGCGCCTGCGGCCCATGGTCGACGGCAGCACCCAGCGCGATGCCGAGCAGCGCCGCCTGCTCCTCGCTCGGCAGTTCGCCGCGCAGCATGAGCCAGATCATTGCCGGAAAGCTGACGCGACCGATCAGATCCTGGATTTCATAGCCGCGCAGCCGGATGACGCCGGGGCGCATCTCGATGATGCCGGTCTGCCACCATTCCTCGCCGCGCGCGCGGCCAGCCTTGTTTTCCGTGTCGCTCATGGCTTCTTTTCCGTGCCGCTCATGCCTTCGCTCTTTTCTTGGCGCGTGGCGGCAGGTTGGCAAAAACTTCGTCCATATGCTCGCCCAGCCCCGGCGGCGGCCTGCTCGGCAAAGGTGCCTCGCCATCGACCATGAAGCCGCCGCGCACCACGGTCAGCGGCCTAGCCATCCCGGACACGGCCTGGAAGCGTACCGTCATGCCGCGCTCGATCACTTGTCTCTCTTGCAGTACCTGCGGGATTGTCAGCACCCGGCCTGCCGGCACGCCGGCGCGATTGAACGTCTCCTCCCAGGCGGCGGCCGAGCCGCTCGCCAAGGCATCCTCGATCAGCGCTTTCAATGCAATGCGGTTCTGCTTGCGCGTTTCGCGCTCGGCAAAGCGGACATCCGACGCCAACTCCGGCCGACCGATCAACCGGCACAGCGTGACGAACTGCTCTTGCTTGTTGGCGGCGATGTTGAGCAAGCCGTCGCCGGTGCGAAACGCGCCAGACGGTGCGGCCGTCATGTTTTCATTGCCCATCGGCTGCGGCTCGACGTCCGCCGTCAGATAGTTCGACACCGGCCAGCCGAGCGCAGAAAGCGTG
The DNA here is from genome assembly GCF_040318825.1 of Mesorhizobium sp. M1006. NCBI lineage: Bacteria > Pseudomonadati > Pseudomonadota > Alphaproteobacteria > Hyphomicrobiales > Phyllobacteriaceae > Mesorhizobium > Mesorhizobium sp. M1006. Next base: position 55,434 of record NZ_JAMYMZ010000027.1, on the reverse strand, counting down.
CATTCGAGCATCGACACGTCGAGGAACGCGCCCTCGCCAGTCGTCTTCTGCTTGACCAGTGCGGCGGTAATGGCGAAGGCTCCGACCAGCCCGCCAAGCGTATCGGCGACGGGATAGCCGACACGCAGCGGCGCCGTTTCCGGTGTACCGGTGATGCTCATGATGCCGGAAAGACCCTGGATAATCTGGTCGTAGGCTGGATTGTCGCGCATCGGCCCGGTCTGGCCGAAGCCCGATATCGCACAGTAGACAAGGCTTGGCCGGACCTCCTTCAGCCTGGCATGGCCAAGCCCCAGCCGGTCCATTACGCCGGGGCGGAAATTCTCGACCAGCGCGTCGGCCGAAGCGACCAGATCGAGGAAGCGTTCGCGGTCGGCCTCCTGCTTGAGATCGAGCGCCACCGAGCGTTTGCCGGCATTCTGCGCCAGGAACGAAGCGCCCATGCCCGCCCGGTTGAGCTCCGGCGAGGCGCCGAGCTGGCGCGCCAGATCACCACCTTGCGGCGTCTCGACCTTGATGACGTCGGCCCCGAGCAACGCCAGCTGATAGGTGCAATAGGGGCCGGCCAGCACATTGGTCAGGTCGAGAACGCGGATGCCGGAAAGCAGGTCGGTCATGACGTCACGAACAGCTCAGGCATCGCCCGGCACGTGCTCCGGCCCGCGCAAGCGCCTGTGCTCGATGTAGGCCCAGATATGCGGTCCAACCAGGCCGATGAAGGCCAGCGTCAGCAGCGTCAGCGACAGCGGATGCTTGTAGAACACCGTCCAATCGCCGTTCGAGATGGTCATCGCGCGGCGGAACTGCGTTTCCGCAAGCGGCCCGAGAATCATGCCGATGATGACCGGCGCGGTCGGGAAATCGAAACGCCGCATCAGGAAGCCGGCGGCACCGAGCAGATAGAGGATGACGAGGTCGATCGGCGATTGCGAGATACCGTAGGTGCCGACCGTGGCGAACACGACGATGCCGGCATAGAGCTGCGGCGCCGGGATCTTCAGCAATCGCACCCAGAGCCCGATCAGCGGCAGGTTGAGGACGACGAGGATGACATTGGCGATGAACAGGCTGGCGATCAGCCCCCACACCAGGTCGGCCTGCGTCGTCAGCAGCAGCGGCCCCGGATTGATACCGTAGCTCTGGAACGCCGACAGCATGATCGCGGCCGTCGCCGAGGTCGGCAGGCCGAGCGTCAGCATCGGCACCAGCACGCCGGCCGCGGATGCATTGTTGGCGGCCTCCGGCCCGGCAACGCCCTCGATGGCGCCGACGGTGCCGAACTCCTCCTTGTGTCTGGAGAGTTTCTTCTCGATCGCATAGGAGAGGAAGGTCGGGATTTCGGCGCCGCCGGCCGGCATGGCACCGATCGGGAAGCCGATCAGGGCACCGCGCAGCCATGGCTTCCACGAGCGCGCCCATTCGGCCGCGGTCATGTAGAGCGAGCCCTTCAACGGCACGATATCGTCCTTGCCGGCATAGCGGCGCGAGGCCATGTAAAGCGTCTCGCCAACGGCGAACAGGCCAACGGCGACGACGATGACGTCGACGCCGTCCAACAATTCGCTCATGCCGAAGGTGAAGCGCGGCTGCCCCGTCTGCAGGTCGACGCCAATCATGCCGACGACGAAGCCGACGAACAGACTGGTCAGGCCGCGCACCGAAGACGAGCCGAGCACCGCCGAAACCGTGATGAAGGCCAGCACCATCAGCGAGAAATATTCGGCCGGGCCGAAGGCCAGCGCGAATTTGACGACGATCGGCGCCAGGAAGGCAACGCCGATCGTGCCCAGCGTGCCGGCGACGAAGGAGCCGATCGCCGAGGTCGCCAGGGCCGCACCGCCACGGCCGGAGCGGGCCATCCGGTTGCCTTCCAGCGCGGTGACGATGGTGGCGCTTTCGCCAGGCGTGTTGAGCAGGATCGATGTCGTCGAGCCGCCATACATGGCGCCGTAGTAGATGCCGGCAAACAGGATGAAGGATGCCTCCGGCGCCACCTGATAGGTGATCGGCAACAGCAGCGCGATGGTCAGTGCCGGCCCGAGGCCGGGCAGCACGCCGATGGCAGTCCCCAGCGTGGTGCCGACCAGGCACCATATGAGATTGATCGGCGAGAAGGCGACCGAAAATCCGTGCGCGAGATGGCCAAGCGTTTCCATGGCGTCAGCCCCTCAGCATGGCAACGATCGAATCGACGGTCGCATTCAGCTGGTTTTCGATGAAGCCGGCACCGATATTGACGCCAAGCGCCCTGGCAAAGCCGAAATAGGCGGCCAGCGCCAGGATCAGCCCGAGCAGCACGTCACGCAGCGGACGCCGGCTGCCGAAACCGTGGCAGATGAGAACGAACATGATGACAGATGCCGCGGTAAAGCCGAGCGGCTGGATCAGCACCAGATTGGCGATCAGTCCGAGGGCGACGATGCCCATCGCCTTCCAGTCGGTCGGCGTCTCCTTTTCGTCCTCCGGCTGCCATCCGCCCCGCAAGGCGGCAATGATGAGCAGCAGCGACAGGATCATCATCCCGGTCATGGTGATGTAGGGAAAGACGGTCGGACCGACCTTGGAATAGAGCGGCGAGACCGGGATTGCCAGCGTCTGCCAGGCAACCGCACCCGCACAGGCGAGGAGCCCAACGCCGATCAGCAGTTCGGGCACTGCAAGGCGCGGCGGCGCCTGCTGGTCGCTGGTGCTCATCATCGTCCTCCCAATGCCAGCCCCGAGGGCCGGTTCTCCCTGGACCGGTCTCACTCGGCCGATCTCGGCCTAGTTTCACCTCCGGCGCCGCGTATGTCCATGCGGCTGGCGAAAATCGGCAAGGGTTGGGCGCAGGCCGCCCCTTGCCGAGAGCATCACGCCAGGCCGAGGTCCTTGAGGATCGTCCCGATGCGGGCCGTGTCTTCGGCGACGAATTTCGCATAATCGTCACCGGTGAGCAGGATCTGCGTCCAGTTACGGTTCTTGCATTCGGTGGCCCAGGCGTCGCTCTTGGCCATGGTCTCGATCAGCTTGATCATTGCTGCCTTGTCGGCGTCCGAGACGCCGGGCGGTGCGAAGACGCCGCGCCAGTTGAACAGCTCGACATCGATGCCGGCTTCCTTCATCGTCGGCGCATCAATTCCCTCCTGGCGTTTATCCGCGGAGATGGCCAGCAGCCGCAGCGCACCCGCCTTGACCTGTTCGGCGAACTCGCCATAGCCGGAGATGCCGGCCGCGACCTGGTTGCCGAGCAGCGCCGACAGCGCCTCGCCGCCGCCGGCAAACGGCACATAGGAGAGATTGGTGGCCGGAACACCGACGGTCTTGGCGATGAGGCCGAACAAGATGTGGTCCGAGCCGCCAGCCGAACCGCCGGCGACCGGAACCTGCGTCGGGTCGGCTTTGAGGGCGGCAACAAAGTCGGCCGCAGTCTTGAATGGCGAGGCGGCCGGCACCACAAGCGCCTCGAACTCGCCAGTAAGGCGGGCGATTGGCGTGACTTCGGTAAGGTTGTTAGCCGCCTTGTTGGCGATGATCGCGCCGACCATGACCATGCCAGCCACCATCAGCGCATTGCCCTTGCCCTTCCACTGGTTGACGAATTGCGGCAGGCCGACAGTACCGCCGGCGCCGCCGACATTGGTGATCTGCGAGCCGGAGATCAGTTTTTCGCTGCGCAGCACCTGGTCCATGGCGCGCGCCGTCTGGTCCCAGCCGCCGCCCGGCGCCGCTGGCACGAAAATCTGCAGCTGCGGCGCGTCCTGCGCGAAGGCGGGAATAAAATGCGATGCCGCGAGTCCGGCAGCACCTGCTGCCGCGGTGCTCATCAAGAATCGGCGTCTGTTCAGCATGGGATTCCTCCAAATCGCGACACCTCCTCCGGTGCCTGCCAGAAACGTGGCCTGACTTCAGACCCGCTCGATAAAATTCATGCAGAGTTTGCGTCTTCCTGTCAAAGACAGAACACGCCGCATGCGGCACAATCGGCCTGCGCGATTTTCAGGCTGGCGAACCGGACGTCCGAAGACGACGTGGCAGGCAGTGCCAAACAACATCCGTCAGGGTTGCCGCTCCAGCAGGATGGTCGGCTTGCCTTGGTAGACGGTTCGCAGCACTTCGCCATAACCACATTTTGCCGCGACGTTCAGCGATCCGGTGTTTTCCGGATCGATGATGCAGACGGTCTTCGCGGCGCCGAACGTCTCGTCGCCCCAGGCAAGCACCCGTGCGACGACTTCGCTGGCCAACCCGTGGCCATGCGCGCCCAAAACCAGAGCCCAGCCGGCCTCCGGAATGCCCTCGATCGACGGCGTCATGTCGCGTTTCAGATCGTGAAAGCCGGCCTCGCCGATGAAGCGGCCGGTCGCTTTTTCCTCGATCGCCCAGAAGCCGTAGCCCAGAAGCGACCACAGGCCGGCGTGGCGCAGGAAGCGCATCCAGCTTTCCTCCCGCGTGCGCGGCTTGCCGCCGATAAAGCGGGTGACGGCGGGATCGGCCCACATCGCGACATAGGCGTCGAAATCGTCAAGCCGGTGCGGCCGCAGGACCGTGCGCGAGGTCTCAATTACTGGGGCGACAATTGTATGCGGACTGGCCATGGTCATGTCTCGGTTGTTGCCCGTGCAGGTCTTCCAAAAGTGGGGACAGCGACACGCCCGAGACGGGAAATCCAAATCCGTTGCGAAAAACAAGAGCCAAGGCTGTGTAGATCATCTTCCAGGCTGATGTGAATCCTGCCAGGCGGTGTTAGTTTTTCTCCAGTACTGGTTCAGGCGCGTTGGGTTTCGGCGCTGCCGTCCGACAGAGGGAAAACAGCATGGACACGACCGACCTTGTGCTTGCCATCTTCCATCATCTGCTGGTGTTTTCGCTGGCAGGCATCATCGGCGCCGAGTTCGTCCTGATCCGCAGCGACTTGTCCGCCGCGACGCTGAAGCGGCTTGTCGGCATCGATCGCCACTACGGCATCATCGCCATGCTGATCATCGTCGCCGGCATCGGCCGCGTCATCTATGGTCTCAAGGGCTGGGAATTCTACGTCTACAACTGGATGTTCTGGGCAAAGATGGCCGCCTTCGCAATTGTCGGCCTGTTGTCGATTATCCCGACCGTCCGATTCCTGTCCTGGAATAGGCAGGCGAGCGCCAGTCCCGGCTTCCAGGTGCCTGCGGCGGAGCTAGCGTCCGTTCGCAGCTATGTCCGCACCGAGGCCTTCATCTTCCTCTTGATCCCGGTGTTCGCGGCGGCGATGGCGCGCGGCTACGGTTATTAAGATAGGTCGGAGGAAGGGCATCGCGCGGCCCAACCTTTCCACTCATTTGCGCGGACAAACGTGCAGTTTGCCGTTCGAGGCTGATTGTCATTTGTCGGGTTGCGCTAGTTATTGCTCCATCTACATTCGGTTTTGAGAGGAACTCCGCGCAGCGGTTGGTAATTCGTATCCTGGGAGGAATCACGATGAGAAAATTCGTCGCCGCGCTGGCTGCCGTTGCGGCCGCCATGCTTTACCCACCGGCCGCTGGCGCGCAGACCTACCCCGAACGCACGATCAGCATTGTCGTGCCGTTTTCGGCCGGCGGCCCGACTGACACCGTCACGCGTCTTGTCGCGGAAGCCATGTCGAAGGACCTCGGCCAGCAGGTCATCGTCGAGAATGTCGGCGGCGCCGGCGGCACACTGGGCGCGGGCCGCGTCGCAAATGCCGAGCCTGACGGCTACACGCTGCTCCTCCATCACATCGGCATGGCGACAAGTGCTACGCTCTACAGAAAGCTCGCCTACGACACGCTGAACGCATTCGAATATGTCGGCCTCGTCACCGAGGTGCCGATGACCATCGTCGGCCGCAAGGACCTCGAGCCGACCGATCTGAAGGGGCTGGTCGACTACGCCAAGGCTAACAAGGACAGCATCACCGTTGCCAATGCCGGGATCGGTGCCGCCTCGCATCTGTGCGGCATGCTGTTTATGAGCGCCATCGGCACGCCGCTGGTCACCGTACCATATAAGGGCACCGGCCCGGCCATGACCGATCTTCTCGGCGGCCAGGTCGACATCATGTGCGACCAGACGACCAATACCACCAAGCAGATCCAGGGCGGCACGATCAAGGCTTATGCCGTAACCTCGCCGCAACGGCTAGACGTGCTGCCGGACGTGCCGACGACGATAGAGGCCGGTCTTCCCCAGGTGCAGGTCGGCATCTGGCACGGCATCTATGCACCCAAGGGCACGCCGGCCGAGATCACCGAACGCCTGTCGAAATCTCTGCAGGTGGCGCTGAAGGACCAGAACGTCGTCGCCCGATTTGCCGAACTCGGCACCAAGCCGTCGCCCGAGGCCGATGCCACGCCGGCCGCGCTCAAGGCCAAGCTGGAAAGTGAGATTGCGCGCTGGAAGCCGATCATCGAAGCGGCCGGCCAGTACGCCGACTAAAGGTTTTTAACGGGGCGCCGCCGGCGCCCCGTTTTTACACCGGCATCGGCACGCCCGTGAGGCGGGCCGGGAGGACGTCATGAAACCTTTCGCAATCGACAGAGCCAACGGCATATGCGCCGCGCTGTTGATCTTTATTGGCGTCTTTTTCGCGCTGCAGTCGCTGGGCCTCGAAATCGGCACCGCCTTTCGCATGGGGCCGGGCTATTTCCCCCTGGTTCTGGCGATCGTGCTCATTCTGCTCGGCGCCGTCATCCTAGTCGAGGCAGTGCGCTTCGAGAGCGAGCCGATCGGTTACATTGCGTGGCGCGGCATGCTGTTCATCCTGCCTGCTCCGATCTTCTTCGGCCTGACGGTGCGCGGCCTCGGCTTCATCCCATCGATCTTCCTGGCGGCGCTGATCGCATCGTTTGCCAGCGGCCGCATGAAGCCGCTGACCGCGCTCGTGCTGTCGGCCGGCCTGACGCTGTTCGCGTTCGCCATCTTCAGCTACGCACTCGGCCTGCCGTTCCGGCGTTTCGGCCCGTGGTTGCCACTGTCGTTGTGAGGAGATGAAATGGAACTCCTCAACAATCTCGCACTCGGCTTTTCGACGGCCACATCTTTGGCAAACCTCGGTTTCTGCCTGATCGGTGTCCTTCTCGGCACGCTGATTGGTGTCCTGCCCGGTATCGGCGCCACCGCAACCATTGCCATGCTGTTGCCGATCACCTTCCAGATCGGCGATCCGGTTTCCTCCCTGATCATGCTCGCCGGCATCTATTACGGCGCGCAGTATGGCGGCTCGACTACCGCTATTCTCATCAACATGCCCGGCGAATCCTCGTCGGCCGTCACCGCCATCGACGGCTACCAGATGGCCAGGAAAGGCCGCGCCGGGGCGGCACTGGCGACCGCGGCGATAGGCTCGTTCTTTGCCGGCACGGTGTCGACCTTCCTCGTCGCCATCTTTGCCCCGCCGCTGACGGCGATAGCGTTGAAATTCGGTGCTGCCGAGTATTTTTCGCTGATGATTGTCGGTCTGGTCTCGTCCGTCGCGCTCGCCCACGGCTCGATCGTCAAGGCGCTGGCCATGGTCGTGCTCGGCCTGCTGCTCGGCCTTGTCGGCACCGATATCTACACCGGTACACCCCGTTTCACGCTCGGCATCCGCGAATATGCCGACGGGCTGAATTTCGTCGCAGTGGCGGTCGGTGTCTTCGGCGTCGCCGAGATACTGCGCAACCTCGAAAACGAGCATGAGCGTTCCGTGCTGATCCGAAAGATCTCCGGCCTTATGCCGACCCGCGAAGATTTTCGGCGCATGGCGGCTCCCATCGTGCGCGGAACGATCATCGGTTCGGCGCTCGGCATCCTGCCGGGAGGCGGCGCGATCCTTGCCGCCTTTGCCTCCTACACCGTCGAAAAACGTGTCTCGAAAAATCCCGGGGAATTCGGCAAGGGCGCCATCGAAGGCGTCGCCGGACCGGAATCGGCCAACAATGCCGGCGCCCAAACCTCCTTCATCCCGATGCTGACGCTCGGCATTCCGGCCAACCCGGTAATGGCGCTGATGATCGGCGCTATGATCATCCAGGGCATCGTGCCCGGCCCCAATGTCGCCATCGAAGAGCCTGCGCTGTTTTGGGGTATCATCACCTCGATGTGGATCGGCAATCTGATGCTGATCATCTTGAACCTGCCGCTGATCGGGCTTTGGGTGAAACTTCTTACCATCCCCTACTACGTGCTCTTCCCGATCATCATGGCGTTCTGCTCGATCGGCGTTTACAGCGTCAACACCAACGTCTACGACCTCTATGCCGTCGCCTTCTTCGGCTTGCTTGGCTACCTCCTGACCAAGCTGCGCTGCGAACCTGCGCCGCTGCTGCTCGGCTTCGTGCTCGGCCCGCTGCTCGAGGAAAACCTGCGCCGCGCCATGATCCTCTCGCGCGGCGATCCGAGCACCTTCGTGACGCGGCCGATCAGCGCCAGCCTGCTCCTCATCGCGCTTGCCGTGCTCGTCATCGTGTTTCTCCCCGCGGTCAAGAAGAAGCGCGAGGAGGTGTTTGTCGAAGAGAGTTCCTGAACGTGGACGGCGCCACATGCGAGGAACTTCACAGTCGCTTGCCGGGCACTGACTCAGTAGCCGCTTCTCCTGGCCCGAGCGGCGCGATCTCCACCAGCGGTGCAGGCACGCTGGTCGTCTTTTCCTTGGCCTTGCAGATATCGGCGATGACGCAGGCCGGGCAATCCGGCTTGCGCGCCTTGCAGACATAGCGGCCGTGCAGGATCAGCCAATGATGCGCGTGCCGCATATATTCATCCGGAATGATCTTCAGGAAACCTTGCTCGACCTGTTCCGGCGTCTTGCCCGGCGCCAGGCCGAGCCTGTTACCGATGCGGAAGATGTGCGTGTCGACCGCCATCGTATGCTGGCCGAATGCCACATTGAGCACGACGTTGGCGGTCTTGCGGCCGACACCCGGCAGCTCGACCAGTTGATCGCGATCCTCAGGCACCTCGCCGCCATGGTCGCGGATCAGCGCCTCCGACAGCGCGATGACGTTCTTGGCCTTGTTGCGCCATAGCCCGATGGTGCGGATATGGTCGCCGAGCTTGGCCTCGCCCAGCGCCAGCATCTTTTGCGGCGTGTCGGCAATTTTGAACAGCGCCCGCGTCGCCTTGTTGACGCCGGCGTCCGTCGCCTGAGCCGAAAGCACCACCGCCACCAACAGCGTGAAGGCGTTGATATGTTCGAGCTCGCCCCTCGGTTCCGGCCGCTGAACGGAAAAGCGCCGGAAAATCTCATGCACCTCGGCCGCGCTGTAAAGCGCCCGCGATCTTGCGGGCCGCGGACGCCGCTTGGCGTTCGAGCCGTCGCGGCGGCCGGGCAACAGGTCTTTTTTTAGCGCAGAAGAGTTTTTGGGCTTGGGGCTTGTCATTGCCTTCCTATAATATTCCCCAATGAGCGACACAAACGCCTCATTTCAGGCCGACGAGCCATTTTTCCAGGCGCTGCTGACACCGCACCGGTCGCTGGGCAAGACCGGCTTTGCCATACTGATGGGCGCCCTGCTGTTCGGCTGGCTGGTGACCGGAGCTTTTTTTCTGTCGCGCGGCGCCTGGCCGGTGTTCGGCTTCTTCGGCCTCGACGTGATCGCCGTCTACATCGCCTTCCGCGCCAATTATCGTGCCGCCCGGGCTCGCGAGGAGGTATCGGTGTCGCGCACCAGCCTCGACATCCGCAAGACTGCCCCGTCAGGCAAATCGGAAGCACACCGCTTCAATCCGTTCTGGGCGCGCTTTTCGATCGCCCGCCACGCCGAGATCGGCATCACCAGAATGGCGGTCGAGGCGCAAGGAAAAACCGTCTCGATCGGCGGCTTTCTCAACCCCGCCGACCGCGAGAGTTTTGCCACCGCATTTTCGCGCGCTCTGGCAGCCGCTAAGGCGCGCTGAGCCAGCGTTTCAGAACCGATAGCGCAACAGCCTGCCGATCTTGCGCAATGCTGGAATGTATTTCCAAAGGCGAACAAACAGTTTCGCGAACCAGCGCATGCGAGCGGCATGTTCCGGCTTATAGGCAGGGATGTCCTCGACGAACCGCAGCTTCGGAACGGCTCGCTCCAACTCATGCGGGTTCTCGATGCTCCAATGGACCTCGGCACCGGTGGCGCGGAAGGAGGAATTGAGGCGAATGATCTTCAGGCCCAGGCGACTATAGGCATCGAAAACCAGTTCGCCGCTCGAAAGATGTCCCACCAAACGAGAAAACAGTTGCTGCCCCTCTTCGGCGCCCAGGTAGGGAGTCAGGCCTTCCGCCACGACTATGGCCGGGCGATCCCGAGGTACTTCGTTCAGCCATCCCGGTTCGGTGACCGACGAAGCGATCAGGTGGTAGTGATCCCGCACGGGATAGAGCTTGCGCCTGAGGTCGATGACTTCGGGATAGTCGACGTCGAACCAGTCCACGCCGGCTGGCGGATCGATACGGAATACGCGCGTATCGAGCCCACACCCGAGATGCAGTACGATGGCGTCAGGATTTCGGGCGAGAAAGTCCTGAACGCAGACGTCCAGCGTCTTTGCCCTGATTGCTAGACCGACGCCGAGATTGTTGTCGACCTTGAGCTGTGAGAAATCATAGTCGATGTTGCGCACCGCCTCGTCGGCAAAGTAGTCCCTGAGCAGCGAATTGGGCAGCCGGCTCTCCAGCGCCTTGCCGTAAAGTGTCAAAAGCAAAGTCTCCTTTGCCCCGGTCAGGTTTACTTTTTCACCAGCCACGACCGTCCTCCCCATTCAAAGCCCAGCTCTATCTGGGTACATGCCGCGGGAAAGCAAGTTTCGGGTGGTGATCGGCGCCGCGAAGGACGATATTCGCACTCAAGGAGATACTGCCATGAACGCCCAAATGCCTCTCAAAACGACAGCAATCCTTCAGAAAGACATCACGCCTGAAGGTGGAGACTACGAAATCGTCCGTCGTGCCATCGAAAAGATCAGCCTCGACTATCGCGACCAGCCTTCGTTGGAAGTGCTGGCCGAGGAGGTCGGCGAGACGCCGACCGGGCTGCAGAAGCTGTTCACCCGCTGGGCCGGCCTGTCGCCCAAGGCTTTTCTGCAGGCCGTCACCCTCGATCATGCGCGCAAGCTGCTCGATGCCGGCATGCCGCTGCTTGAAACCTCGTTCGAACTCGGCATGTCCGGCCCAGGCCGGCTGCACGATCTGTTCGTCACCCACGAAGCGATGTCGCCGGGCGATTACAAGACCCGCGGCGCAGGGCTCACCATCCGCTACGGCTATCATATCTCGCCTTTCGGCATCGCGCTGATCATGGTGACGGACCGCGGCCTTGCCGGCCTCGCCTTCAACGACCCCGGCGGCGAGCGTGCGGCCTTTGCCGACATGTCCAGCCGCTGGCCGAATGCGACCTATGTCGAGGACATGGCGGCGACGGCACCCTATGCCGCGCGCATCTTCGATCCGTCGCTGTGGCGCGCCGACCAGCCGCTGCGCGTTGTCATGATCGGCACAGACTTCCAGGTCCGTGTCTGGGAGGCCTTGCTGCGCATTCCGATGGGCCAGGCCTGCACCTATTCCTCGATCGCCGCGCGCATCGGCGCACCGAGTGCCAGCCGGGCTGTCGGTGCCGCGGTCGGTGCCAATCCGATGTCCTTCGTCGTGCCGTGCCACCGGGCTCTCGGCAAGTCCGGCGCACTCACCGGCTACCATTGGGGTCTGACCCGCAAACGCGCCATCCTCGGCTGGGAGGCGGGACAGGTCTCTTCTTGAATAGCCAACGAATGGAACGATTGGAGCGATGCAAGGACCGCTAGGGTGACAAGCAGCGATCTTACGGAGTAGCTTCCCGGGCAATTAGAGTGGTATGCGCTAGCGGGAGGCACTACTTGATCGTCGTCATCGGCTCCATCAATCTCGATCTCATCGCCAGTGTCGACCGCTTGCCCGGTCCCGGCGAGACCGTGCGCGGCTCCGGTTTCGCTACTGCCCCCGGCGGCAAGGGCGCCAACCAGGCGCTGGCCGCCGCCCGCGCCGGCGCCAAGGTGCGCATGGTCGGCGCGGTCGGCAAGGACAGCTTCGCCAGCGACGCTCTGGCGCTGCTGCGCGACGGCAAGATCGACCTGTCCGGCGTCGGCGAGACCTTTGCCTCGACCGGTACCGCGTTGATCATGGTCGGCGCCGACGGCGAGAACGTGATCGCCGTTGTGCCGGGCGCCAATGATTCGGTCGTGCCGGGTGACCTTTCCAAGGCTTTCGTAAAAAACGGCGACGTCGTGCTGCTGCAACTGGAGATCCCGCTGCAGACCGTCGAGGCAGCACTCGACGCGGCAAGCACGGCCGCCGCGATCACCGTGCTCAACACCGCACCTTTCCATGGCGACGCGGCCGGCTTCCTCGGCAAGGCCGACTATCTCGTCGCCAACGAAACCGAGTTCGACCTCTATGGCGAGGCGCTGTCGTTGAATGGCCGCGACCGCCCGGCACGGATGCGCGACTATGCCGCGAGAACCGGCCGCACCATCGTCGTCACGCTTGGCTCGGACGGCGTTCTGGCGGCAACGCCGGACGATCTCCTGATGGTTCCGGCGCTGAAGATCACCCCGCTCGACACGGTCGGTGCCGGCGACACGTTCTGCGGCTATTTTGCAGCCGGGCTGGCAGCCGGCCTGCCGCTCGACCAGGCGCTAGCCCGCGCTGCCGCAGCCGGTTCGCTGGCCTGCCTGAAAGCCGGTGCACAGCCGGCCATCCCGCTGGCCAGGGACGTCGATGCCGCCCTGCAGAAATCTGCAGGCTAAAGCGGGATGACAGCCATGCGCCCGACGACGAAGCACGCGGTGCCGCCCGCCGGCGACATCTGCCGCCTGTCTGCCGTGGCGCTTGCCGGGAAGATCAGGCGCCGGCAGCTTTCGGTGCGCGAAGTGGTCGCGGCATTCCTCGACAGGATCGAGGCGGTGAACCCGCTGGTCAACGCTATCGTTTCATTGCGTGAGCGTGCCGACATCCTGCGCGAGGCCGACAGCGCTGACGCTCATCTGGCGCGAGGTGGAGATACCGGATCGCTGTTCGGCCTGCCGATCGCGATCAAGGATCTTGCGCTGACAAAAGGCCTGAGAACCGCCTTCGGCTCGCCGATCTTCGCCGATTTTGTGCCTGAGGAGGACGACTTCTTCGTCGAGCGCGTCCGCAAGGCCGGCGCGATCATCATCGGCAAGACCAATGTTCCCGAATTCGGGCTCGGCTCCAACACCTACAACACCGTGTTCGGACAGACGCTCAACGCATTTGACCCGGCGCTGACCGCCGGCGGCTCGAGCGGCGGTGCGGCGGTCGCGCTGGCGCTCGACATGGTTCCCGTTGCCGATGGCAGCGATTTTGGCGGTTCCCTGCGCAATCCCGCTGCCTACAACAATGTCTATGGCTTCCGTCCATCGCAGGGATTGGTGCCGGCCGGCCCAGACCTTGATGTGTTTCTTGCGCAAATGGGCGTCGAAGGGCCGATGGGGCGTAACGTGCGTGACATGGCGTTGCTGCTCGACGTTCAGGCCGGCTATCATCCTCGCGCGCCGCTGTCGCATGATAAGCCAGGCTCGTTCCTCGAAGGGCTGGACGCACCGGCGGCCGGCGGGCGCATCGCCTGGCTCGGCGATCTCGACGGCCATCTGCCGGTTGAAGCAGGCATTCTACAGCTTTGCGAGGCAGCACTCGGCCGGTTCGCGGATGTATCCTTCGAGGCCGAGCCGCTGATGCCGAAATTCGACTTCGAAGCGCTGTGGCAAGCCTTTGTAACGCTTCGCCAGGCGAGCAGCGGTTGTGCGCTGAAGGCGCATTACGACGATCCCTCGAAACGCAGCCTGCTGAAGCCGGAGGCCGTGTGGGAGGTGGAACATGCACTGCGCCTCACCGCGCCGCAGATCCACGCCGCCACGGTGAGGCGCTCGTCCTGGCACCGAATGCTGCTATCGCTCTTCGAGCGTTTCGACCTGATTGCGCTGCCAGCCGCACAGGTCTTTCCCTTCGATGTCGTCACCCACTGGCCAAGGCAAGTGGCCGGGCGTGCCATGGACAGCTATCATCGCTGGATGCAGGTTTCAGCGTTCGCCACGCTGGGCGGCTGCCCGGCGATCAATGTGCCGGCGGGCTTCGACGCCAGGGGCAGGCCAATGGGCATGCAATTGATCGGGCGGCCGCGCGGTGACCTCTCCGTGCTGAGGGCGGCTGCCGCCTATGAGACAACGCTGCCATGGCAGGCCGGCGCCTGCTGAAATCAACTCCGCATTGTCGGCGCCTCGCCGGCTTGCACGCAACTCATCGCCATGCATTGATCGCGACAGCGCGCCGCACGAGCGGCATCTGTGGAGGGAAAAAATGTCGTTGGAACTCTACGCCACCTATGTCGTCGCCTGCATCGTCATCATCCTGGTGCCGGGGCCGACGGTGACGCTGATCATTGCCAACAGCATCCGCCATGGCTCGCGCGCAGGGCTCGCCAATGTCGCCGGCACCCAGGCCGGGCTAGCCATCATGATCGCCATCGTCGGCATCGGATTGACTTCGCTGATCGCGGGCATGGGCCACTGGTTCGAGTGGGTCCGGCTGATCGGCGCCGCCTACCTGATCTGGATGGGCGTGCAGATGTTCCGCTCGAAAGGCAAGCTGAACGCCGACGGAACGGCAAAAAGGCCACGTGGCGGCTTCTTCCTGCAGGGCCTGCTGGTGGCGATCAGCAATCCAAAGACGCTAGTGTTCTTCGGCGCCTTCTTTCCGCAGTTCATCGCTCCCGAAGGCAATTACGCACTACAGATCGGCGTCATGGGTCTCACCGCGATGATCTTCGCCGCAGTCTCGGATTCGACCTACGCGCTGGCCGCCGGCCGCGCCGGACGCCTGCTGTCGGCCGGCCGCCTCAAGCTCTTGTCGAGGATCAGCGGCAGCTTCCTGGTCGGCGGCGGCCTGTGGCTGGCCTTTTCCAAGGCGAAGTAACGGCCGCGAGCCCGACGACGCCAACAGCAACATCCTGGAATAGGAAAGCCGATTGAAAGTCGGCCTTCAGGCCACCACATGGATCAACAGTTGGGGATTCATGTCTATGCCGTGGAGTTACGCGGATTTGAAAAGGAACGCGTTTGGCGTGATCCTGTTCATCGCTTTGTTCGCGGCGATGGTTCCGTCGGCTCTGAACAAATGGGCGAATGACGCAAGTCCGATCCGATCGGTCGACCCGGTCGATGCGACGATCAAAAGTGGACAGGGTAAAGGGCGCAATATCCAATATCTGCTGGTCCTTGAGAACGGTTCGACGGTCCTCGTTTACGACGACCTCCCGCATCTGATCGGCTCGCGCGTAGGCATCGAGCGCGTCACGCGCGACAATGGCTTCGTCTTTTACCGGTTTGCAAATTGAACGACGATCGATCGATAAGCTGTTTTCAAAGGTGACGCGAGTGACATGGCTTTTTCGGGGAATCGCTCTTGAACAAAGCCCCTATGCTACTCAACTCTAAGGTATGGGGCCGGCAAATCTTTCTCTTAGAACCCGCATTCTTTTGCTTCGGGAAGAGTTTCGCGACAGAGTTGTTGGCATCACAATCTTGTGTGCGCTCGCTCTCGCGATCGCTGTGCCGATTGTAACCAGGCAGAACAGTCCGATCACTGGCACACAACTCGTAGGAGGCACCGTCGAAGATGTTGCGACGATGCCTCTAAATCCGAGGGGTTCCGTCGGACATGGACTTTATTATAGATATGAAGTCCGCCTCTATGAGGGCAACGCTCGGATATTTGTCGATGGTGAGGTGGAAACACCCCACATGATTGGATCGGAAGTCTCGATCGAAGAACAACAACGCCAGGACGGTACCACCACCTACCGCCTGCTCAACTACTGAGCAGCCCTAAAGCCGCCCCAGCCGTTCCAGCAACAGCGCGAAAAACGCATCATGGTCGATGTCGCGCATCACCATGGCGTTCTTCGGCCGCTTGGTCACCCCCCACCAGTCGATCACCGTCATGCCCATGGTGAGCTCCGAGGCGGTTTCCACGCTGACATTGCAGTTGCGCCCCTTGAACAGCTTCGGCTTCAGCAGATACGCGATCACGCAAGGATCGTGCAGCGGGCCGCCGTCGGTACCGTATTTCTCCTCGTCGAAACGTTCGAAGAATTCCAGCATGTCCGCGGTGGCCGTGCCGACCCTGGTGCCGAGCTTGCGGAAGGCCTTCGTACGCTTGGCGGTGGTCAGCGCCTTGTGGGTGACGTCGAGCGGCATCATCACGATCGGAATGCCGGATTTGAACACGACATCGGCAGCATGCGGATCGACATAGATGTTGAACTCGGCGGTCGGCGTGACGTTGCCGCCCTCGAAGAAGCCGCCGCCCATCAGCACGATTTCCTTGATGCGCGGCGCGATTTTCGGCTCGCGGATCAGCGCCAGCGCAACGTTGGTGAGCGGCCCGAGCGCGCACAGCGTGATCGTGCCGCTCTCCTCGTTCATCAGCGTCTCAACGATGAAATCAACCGCATACTCGTCCTGCAGTTTCATCTTTGGTTCGGGCAGTTGCGGCCCGTTGAGGCCGGTCTTGCCATGCACTTCCTCGGCGGTGACGAGTTCGCGCGCCAGCGGCCGGATGGCGCCTGCATAGACCTTGACGTCCGGCCGGCCGGCCAGCTCGCAGATCTTGCGGGCGTTTTTTTCGGTAAGTTTCAGCGGCACGTTGCCGGCCACCGCGGTGATGCCGACGATCTCCAGCTCGGCGCTGCCCAGCGCCAGCAATATGGCGACGGCATCGTCCTGGCCGGGGTCAGTGTCGATGATGATCCTGCGGGATTGGGGCATTTCAATTCCTTGTTTTGGCAAGTCTTTTTGGGCGGGACGTGTGACGGCTTGAAGTCTGCCGGGCGGCGGACCATATCAAGACCATCGGGAAAAATGCCATCCGGGTTTTTCCACTTTATGTCGCTCTTGAGAGGACACTGTAACATGAGCCGAATGACGCCTTTTTCCAGCCCGCTTCTCCTCGGTTTCGATTCCATGGAAAAGACGCTGGAGCGGTTGGCAAAGTCCGGTGACAGCTATCCTCCCTACAACATCGAGCGCCTCAGCGGTGCCGACGGCAAAACCGAAAGGCTGCGTATCACGCTCGCCGTCGCCGGTTTCGCGGAAAGCGATCTCGATGTCACAACGGAGGAGAACCAGTTGGTCGTGCGCGGCCGTCAGAACGACGACACCGAGCGCGAATTCCTCCACCGCGGCATCGCCGCGCGCCAGTTTCAGCGCTGTTTCGTGCTGGCCGACGGCATGCGGGTGATTGCGGCGGAATTGAAGAACGGCCTTCTGTCGATCGATCTCGATCGGCCGGAATCCGAACGGCTGGTACGAAAAATAAACATATCGGTGAAAGACTGATTTTTGCCGATAGCTCTCATGCGGGATGGCCTTGAGCGGCATCTCGCGGCAAGGAGGCTTGAAATGACCAGAACTAACGAAAATATCATCATGACCAGCGGCGAATTCGCCCATCTCGGCGAAGGTTCTGTCGCCTATCTCAGGAAAGTGTCGAGCGACGATCTGCGCGGCCGTTTCCCGGGCCTCGGCGAAATCGCGCCCGGGCTGGAACTGTGGGCCCTGTTTGCCGCCAATGGCCAGCCGATCCTGCTTTCGGACGCTCGCGACCGGGCACTGGCTGGCGCGCTGGAAAACGATCTGACCCCGGTCGCTATCCACTAACGTCGTTATCCACTGACAAATACGGCACAGCGATCTGGTTGGAAACGGACAGGGCCGCTCACGGCGGCCCTTCAACGGATTTAATCAAAACCTCAGGCGGCGTGCGAGGCCTGTGTGTCCGACAGCAGCGCGTGGATGGCTACGGCGTCGCGCGTGCCCCTGATCTTGGCAACCGTGTCGGCGTCGCGCAGCACCCGCGCAATGCGCGACAGCGCCTTGAGGTGGTCGGCGCCGGCGCCTTCGGGAGCCAAAAGCAGAAACACCAGGTCGACCGGCTGATCATCGAGGGCCTCGAAGTCCACCGGTGTCTCCAGCCGGGCAAAAACGCCGGCGATCCGCTTCACCCCGGCCAGCTTGCCGTGCGGAATGGCGATGCCGTTGCCGACGCCGGTGGAGCCGAGCCGCTCGCGCTGCAGGATTGTGTCGAACACCTCTCGCTCCGGAATGCCGGAAATCGCCGCCGCCCTTTCGGACAGCAATTGCAGCAGCTGCTTTTTGGAGTTCGCCTTCAACGCCGGCATGATTGCCGGAACGCTGACGAGATCGCTCAGATCCATGCTTGAAATCCCTTGTTCGCCTGCCGTCGCCAGTCCCCACGCTCGCGTGCGGCTGGTTTTTACCCCTGCGCGACCTTGGCCGTGGACGGGTCGATCCAGCCAATATTCCCGTCCGGCCGGCGATAGACGATGTTGAGATGGTCGTTTCCGGCATTGCGGAAGACCAGGACCGGGCTGTCCTTGGTGTCGAGTTCGATCACCGCTGACGCCACCGACATGGTCCGCAGCGTCATGGTCGATTCGGCGACGATGGCCGGCGCGAAATTCTCCGGTATGTCCTCCTCGTCGTCGGCAAGCGGCGCCATCACCGTATAGGCGACGTCGGTGAGCTCGCCGTTGCTATTGCCTGAATTGTGCGACTTCAGCCGGCGCTTGTAGCGCCTGAGGCGTGTTTCCAGACGGTCCGCCGCGGTATCGAAGGCAAGCGTTGGATCCTGGGCATCGCCGGTCGCCTGCAGCGAAGCACCGGAGTCCAGCCGGATCATGCAATCGGCCGTGTAGCGCGACCCCGATTTGACGACTACGATTTGCCCTGAAAAGCCCCGATCGAAATATTTCCCGATCACTTCCCCGACACGGTCGTTGATGCGCGTACGGAACGCATCGCCGATATCCATGTGTTTTCCCGATATGCGCAGTGTCATCTGAAAACTGACCTTCCTTGCTCAGGCTTCAAACTGTCCCGAGTTTATACTCGTGGTCCGCGCGCACAAGCTTTTGCGGCGTCACTTGCGCCGATTTTAGATCCGAACTTTCCGGTTGATCACAAGCCGCCTTCTTGGCCGTCCCGTGGCCTACATCGTGACGGACCATCTCTCCTGCGGGCATCGGCGAACTCAAATCCACTCGCCAGCCCGTCCCATGCGGGCGGGCTTCTAGCCACTTCGTCGCCGCTTGTCAATGAAGGGCGAAAGCTGTGGAAATTCCGCCGGAGATCAACGGCCGGCGCTGGCCAAAGCGCGTTTTTCACGCCGCCGCTGCACCGAAGAGGGTATGTTCATGCCTTCCCGGTATTTGGCCACCGTGCGCCTGGCGATGTCGACGCCGCTTTCCCGCAGCATGTCCACGATGGCATCGTCGGAAAGCACATCGATGGCTTTCTCCTCGTCGATCAGCTGCTTTATGCGGTCGCGCACCGCTTCCGACGAATGCGCATCGCCGCCACCTGACGAAGCGATCGAGGCGGTGAAGAAATAGCGCAGCTCGAACACACCGCGCGGCGTCAGCATGTATTTGTTTGCCGTGACCCGGCTGACCGTTGATTCGTGCATGCCGATGGCGTCCGCCACCGTGCGCAGGTTGAGCGGCTTCAGGTGCCGCACGCCGTGGACGAGAAAAGCGTCCTGCTGGCGCACGATCTCGGAGGCCACCTTGAGAATGGTCTTCGCCCGCTGGTCGAGGCTGCGCGTGAGCCAGTTGGCGTTCTGCAGGCATTCGGCGAGGAAATCCTTTTCCGCCTGGTTTTTCGCATGTGGCGTGACCTGGGCGAAATAGATGTGATCGACCAGCACGCGCGGCAGCGTCTCGGCATTGAGCTCGACCGTCCAGCTGCCGTCATTGGCTGCGCGCACCTCGACGTCGGCCACGATCGCATCGCTGGCACCGCGCGAAAACGCCATTCCCGGCCGCGGGTCGAGCGCCCGGATCTCGGCCAGCATGTCGAGCAGATCCTCCTCGTCGACGCCGCAAATCCGCTTCAGCGTCTGGAAATCGCGCCGTGCCAGGAGTTCGAGATTGGCGATCAGCGCCTTCATCGCCGGATCGAGCCGGTCGCGCACGGCCAGCTGCAGCAACAGGCATTCGGCGAGGTCGCGGGCGAATATGCCGGCGGGCTCGAATGTCTGGCAGACCGCCAGGACCCTTGCCACCGCCGTGGCGTCCGTGCCGAGGCGGGCGGCGATCTCGGCCATGTCGGCACGCATGTAGCCGGCCTCGTCGAGGCCGTCGGCAAGCTCGCCGGCGATCAGGCGCGCCGCCGGATCGGCAAAGGCGAGCGCCACCTGCTCGCCGACATGGTCGCGCAGCGTGATGGCCGCCGCCGCCATATCCGCGACGTCGAAGCCGTCGGAGGAAGAGGTGGAACCGTTGCCGGACGCCGATTTCCATTGTGCCGTCAGGTCGGGCCCGAGCCGCTCGCTCGTACCAGGATCATCGGGAAACAGGTTTTCCAGCGATGTATCGAGCTTTTCCGAGATCGCCTCGGCGCTCCACGCCGTTTCCGCCTCGAACCAGTCGCCGTCGGCAGCCGGTTCCGATGCAGCGTCGCCCTTCTGCGCCTGGTCGCTGGCGGCGTCCTCTTGCGGTTCGGCGCGTTCCAGCAGGGGATTGCGTTCGATCTCGTCGTCGATGAAGCGTTCCAGCTCAAGATGGGTGAACTGCAGCAGGCGGATCGACTGCATCAGCTGCGGCGTCATCACCAGCGACTGCGACTGTCGTAGCTGTAGTTTTGCCGCCAACGCCATGGTTCGGTTTCAAACGCTCCGTCTACGCACCCGCACTGCTGGAAGGAATTTTCCAGGCCAGCATAGAAACTGGCCCGGCTTTTGCTTGTCAAGGCGAGGAGCGGTAAAACTCGCCTGCCGGCACGTTTTCAGGCAGAAAATTGAAGAAAAAGCTGCTGGACTACGCTGGAAATCCCGCTCGAGCCGGAATTTCGCACTTAGAGCGTAAATCCCTCGCCGAGATAAAGCCGCCGCACATCGGCATTTGCGACCACTTCGTCGGCTCGACCATGGGTCAGCACCTGGCCGGCATGGATGATGTAGGCGCGGTCGATCAGGCCAAGTGTCTCGCGGACATTGTGGTCGGTGATCAGAACGCCGATGCCACGTGCCGTCAAGTGGCGCACGAGTTGCTGGATGTCGGCGACGGCGATCGGATCGATGCCGGCGAAAGGTTCGTCGAGCAGCATATAGGCGGGGCGGGTTGCCAAGGCGCGGGCAATTTCGAGGCGTCGCCGCTCACCGCCGGAGAGCGACAGCGACGGAGCCTTGCGCAGATGGCTGATGTGAAATTCCTCGAGCAATTCGTCGAGCAGGCGCTCACGCTCCTTGCGGCTCTTTTCGACGACCTCGAGCACGGCCCGGATGTTTTGCTCGACATTCAGGCCGCGAAAAATCGACGCTTCCTGCGGCAGATAGCCGATGCCGAGACGGGCGCGGCGATACATCGGCATCGACGTGACGTCGAAACCGTCGATTTCGATCGTGCCTTCATCGACCGGCACCAGGCCGGTTACCATGTAGAAACAGGTCGTCTTGCCGGCGCCGTTGGGGCCGAGCAGCCCAACCGCCTCGCCGGCGCGCACGCCCAGCGTCACGCCGCTGACGACTTTGCGGCCCTTGTAGCTTTTGGTCAGCCCCTTGGCGATCAAGGTTCCCTTGAACTTTGCCGCTTCGACGGTGACCCTGGCCGGTGCCGCAAGTTTGCTGGCGGCGCGCCCTGGAAGACGCGCCAGCAGCGACGATATGCCGGTCATCAGGGTTTCGCTGCTCCAGACTTCGCCGGCGGCGTGATCGACATCATGACGCGGCCGCCGCAAGCGTCGACCTGGGCAAGGCCGCTCTTCATCTGCACGGTAAGCTTGCAGCCGACAAGCACGTTATCGCCTTGCGAGAGCACGACCTTGCTGCCCGAAAGCACCAGCACTTCGGTCTTCATGTCGAAGGTGCCGCGGTCGCCGGTGGCAACCTGATTGTCCGATTTGATGTAGACCTTATCGTCGACCTCGAGATGGTCGATGTTGGCGGATCCGGTCATTGCCGCGGCACCCGCGGGCTGGGCGCCTTTAGCGGCGCCTGCATCCCTGACGTAATAGACCGTCATTTTGCCGGCCTTGAGCACGGTTGGACCCTGGACGACGTTGACGTTGCCGGTGAAGACGGCGACGCTTTCCGCCTGGCGCACCTCGAGCTTGTCGCTTTCGATCTGGATAGGCTTGTCGCCCGACAGCCTGAGGCCGGACATTTGGCTGGTGGCACTGGATTGCGCCAGCGACGGCGCCGTCCCGAAGGTCAGCCCCAAGGGCAACCCGAGCGTCAACGCCGAAATCGCGGCGAGGCGCCGTGCCGAACTACTGAACCGCATTGGTCTCTCCGCTCTTTGCCTCTGCCGCCTTCAAACTGGCGGGATCGATGTCGACGCGCACCTTGTTCTCGAAAACCAGGACCTTGCCATTGTCCTGGACCGACATCGAATCCGCCCTGATCCGCGACCCGCCGCGGCTGACATCGACGGGCTCGCTTGTCTTCATAGTGCCTTCGCCCATGTCGAGATAGACTGATTTGAATTTTGCCACCACACCATCCGTGGTCGACACGGTCACATCGCTGGTCAGGCTGAGCGTGTTGCCGTCGCGATCATAGGTGCCGTGCGTGGCATCGATGGCGGCCGTGTTGTCGGCCGCAATCGGCAGCTTGGCCTTGATGCCCTCCAGATCGATGATGCCTTGTTTGCTGACATCCTGTATGGCGCGCAGGGCTGTCATCGAATAGGGCAGGTTCTGTTTGGTGAAGCCGTTGAGCTTGGGGTTCGCCATCACCAGCTTGCCATCGGCAAAGGCGCCGCCGTCGGCCTGCACCTCGATTGCGGCGGGAGCCATGAGATAGGAATAGACGGGAAACGCGACCGCAATCACGGCAGCGACCAGCGGCACGGCCAGCTTGAGGACACGGACCCGGCGCGAATGACGCTGCGCAACGTCAAACGCGTCGACCCGCGCCCGGCCTGCGGCCTTGGGAGCCAACTCCGTCTCGGTGTTGGTCGGTTCGATTGGTCCCGCTAACATGACTGCTTCTTCTAAACCCCTGCCCGCCAGGCCGCCCTATAGGTGGGGTGCCGGCGCCCTCAAGCAAGCACAAGCCGAGGAAAACCGCAAAAATGTGACAGCCGCCCCTGTACAATGAAAATGGCCCCAGCGCAGCCTGTACCTCATACCAGATATGGGCGCACAGTGTTAGGGCCTGTGGAACGAGACAGGTTGAGGCTTGCCGCGAATGCCTAACGGCCTTTGGCGCAAGGCCGTCAGGAAACGGTAGCCGGGCGCGAATGGTTGCTTTAAAAGCATCTGCTCCCACCGACTACGAGGCTGACCATGGTATTGAGAGCCGACGACCTGATCGACCGCCGCCGCTTGCGCCGCAAGCTGACATTCTGGCGTGTTGCGGCGATTATCGTCGCGGCAGCCGGACTGATCGCCTTCTCGGCATGGATCTATGGTGACGACTTCACCGGCGCGGCTGTCGACCACATCGCCAAGGTCAAGATCGAAGGTACCATCACCGAAGACGAAGAACTGATCAAGCGGCTGGAGGCAATCCGTCAGTCGCCGCGCGTCAAGGCTGTGATCCTGTCGATCGATTCACCCGGCGGCACCACCGTCGGTGGCGAATCGATCTATGAGGCAGTGCGCAAGCTTGCCGCCGAAAAGCCGGTGGTGGCCGAGGTCGGCACGCTCGCGGCTTCGGCGGGCTATATGATCGCCACCGCGGCCGACCATATTGTCGCACGCAAATCCTCGATCGTCGGCTCGATCGGCGTGCTGATTCAGTACCCGGACGTCAGCGGCCTCATGGACAAGCTCGGCGTCAAGCTGGAGGAGGTGAAATCCTCGCCCTTGAAGGCCTCGCCTTCTCCCTTCAAGCCGACCAATGACGATGAGCGCGCCATGGTCCGCAAGCTCATCCTCGACAGCTACGACTGGTTCGTCGGCATCGTCGCCGAGCGCCGCAACATGACCAAGCCGGAGGTGCTGGCGCTCGCAGACGGGTCGATCTTCACCGGCCGGCAGGCGGTCACCAACAGATTGATCGACGCGGTCGGCGGCGAGGCCGAAGCGATCGACTGGCTTGCAGGCAAGGGCGTCGATGCCAAGCTCAAGGTGGTGGAATGGAAGGACACGGAAAAACGCGGCGGTTTCCTGTTCTCCAAAGCGATGGCGCAGACCGTCGGTGCTGCGCTTGGCCTGGCCGGCCATGACGGCGACGTCCTTCACGAAATTGGAGCGGACCGCTTGTTTCTTGACGGTCTCGTTTCCGTCTGGCACCCTTGAGGAACCGCTTGGGACGAGTGAAAAACCAAATAAAATCATTCTGATAATTTCGGCGGCACTGCTTTTACGGGGAGCCTTTTCATGATCAAATCCGAACTTGTGCAGATCATCGCCACGCGTAATCCGCATCTTTTCCTGCGCGACGTCGAAAACATTGTCAGCGCCATCTTCGATGAAATCACCGACGCGCTTGCCGAGGGCAACCGGGTCGAGTTGCGCGGCTTCGGCGCGTTTTCGGTGAAAAATCGCCCTGCCCGCACCGGCCGCAACCCGCGCACCGGCGAATCCGTAGAGGTCGAGGAGAAATGGGTACCGTTCTTCAAGACCGGCAAGGAATTGCGTGAAAGGCTGAACGGAGGCAAGTAGGCGCCGCGCCCGCCGTCCCGCTCCGATAGCAGTCCCTACGGAAAAACATGTTCAATCGCTTAATCCTCATCGTGGTCTTCGTGCCGCTGGCCATCATCCTGATCGCGCTGGCCGTTGCCAACCGCGAACCGGTCGCCTTCACGCTCGACCCGTTCAATCCGGGCAACCCGGCGCTGACACTGACCTTGCCGCTGTTCATATTCCTGTTCCTTGCCCTTGCCATCGGCATGATCGTCGGCAGCCTGGCGACCTGGATCAAGCAGGGGCGCTATCGCAAGCTGGCGCGCCAGCGCGGCGCCGAGGCCGAGAATCTGCGCCAGGCGGTCAGCCGCGCGCCTGCCGCGTCGCAGAGCCCAGCCTTGCCGAAGCCGACGAACTGAGCCGCGGCTCGGGCCTGAAGCACAACCGGCCTAGTTCTCCACGGAGCCTTTCATGCTGACCATTTCCGCCGCCGAGGTCGACCGCGCGCTGACCTTTTCCGGGCTGGTCGAGACGTTGCGCGCCGCCTTTCGCGATGGCGCCGTGCAGCCGGTCAGGCACCATCACACGGTCGAGCGGCCCGATGGCGCCGCCTCGACCCTGCTTTTGATGCCGGCCTGGACCGACTTCAACGCCGCCGGCACCTCGGCCGATGGCCATATCGGCGTCAAGATCGTCACCGTGTCGCCCGACAACAATGCCGTCGGCAAGCCCGCGGTGATGGGGCTTTACCTCTTGCTCGACGGCACCACCGGCGAACCGCAGGCATTGATCGATGGCCAGCGGCTGACGCAGTGGCGCACTGCCTGTGCCTCGGCGCTGGCCGCCTCCTATCTGGCCCGCGAGGACGCATCGCGGCTGCTGGTGGTCGGCGCCGGCGCGCTGTCGCCATTCCTTGCAAAGGCGCATTCGGCGGTGCGTCCGATCAAGAACATCCGCATCTGGAACCGCACGTCGGCGAATGCCGAAAAGGTCGCGGCAAAATTGCGTGCCGAGGGTTTTTCGGCCGAAGCAGCAGGCGATCTCGACGCCGAACTCGGAAAGGCCGATATCGTATCGTCGGCGACCATCACCACCATGCCACTGATCAAGGGGGCACTGTTGAAGCCCGGAACCCATGTCGATCTGGTCGGCGGCTTCACGCCGGCGATGCGCGAAAGCGACGACCACGCGATCGTACGCGCCCGCGTCTATGTCGATACCCGCGCCGGCGCCACCAAGGAAGCCGGTGACATCGTCCAGCCGCTGGCCTCCGGCGTGTTGAAGCCGGAAGCCATCGTCGCCGACCTTTATGAACTCACGCGCGGTCAGAAAAAAGGCCGGCAGAACGACGACGAGATCACGCTGTTCAAGTCGGTCGGCGCAGCCCTCGAGGACCTCGCCGCCGGCATTGGCGTGTATCGCGCAAGCGTAGGGCAGTAGGGCAGTAGGGCAGTAGGGCAGTAGGAAACCGCACTGATCGTGCGGCGCCGCGCCAGCTATATTTCCTGTCACGTACTCCCCTACTGCCCTACTGCCTTACTCCCTTTGCCAATAAACCCGCAGCCGATGATTGTCGGGATCGAGCGCGACGAAGGTCCGGCCGAAATCCATGTCGGTCGGGCTCTGCAGGATTTTCAGACCCCGTCCGGCCCAATCGGTGTAGGTGGCATCGACCGCCTCCGGCGTGTCCAGCGCAAAGACGATCTCGGCGCCACCGCCTGCTGCCGCGGCGGCCGGTTCCACGGTGTGACGCGACCAGAGGCCGAGCTTGAAGCCGTTGTCGAGCACGAACAGCACGAAGGTCGGCGAGGTCTCGACCGGCTGCCGCCCAAGCAGCGCGCTATAGAAGGCGCCGCTTTGCTCAGGCTTGTCGACATAGAGGATGACGAAATTGGGCGGTGTCATGAATTGCTCTCCAGATCGTTTCGACTGGAGGAGCATACCGTACGCCACTGCCAGATTCTGGCAGCAGTCTCAACTGAGCAGCAGCCTTAGCTTGGCGTGTCGAGCGTCGCCCGCCATTCTTTGAGCAGCACCTGACGGCGGCGCGGATAGCGCATCTCGGTGGCATTGAGGCCGGATATCCGGTCGGCGCGAAAGTGCCTGAAATCCTGGCGCATCTCGCACCAGGCCGCGACGACGCGCACCTTGTCGAAGAAGCCGAGTGCGAACGGCCAGACGGTGCGCTCGGAGGCAGCGCCGCCGGCGTCGCGATAGACAAAGCTCAGCTTACGCTCCTCGCGGATGGCCTGCCGCACCACGCCGAGATCGATGCCTTCGGTGACCTCGGTGCGCGACCCGACCAGCAGCGTCGAGGCGTCGAGCTCTTCGCGCAAATCGTTCGGCAGCACCGCCGCGATCTTGGCCAGCGCGTCGGTGGCGGCGTTCGCAAGCCGCCAGTCCGGCTGCTTGGCCACCCAGCGCGAACCGAGCACGATCGCCTCGATCTCCTCATCGGTGAACATCAAGGGCGGCAGCATGAAACCGGGCCTGAGCACGTAACCCAACCCCGCCTCACCCTCGATCGGCGCGCCCTGCCCCTGCAGCGTGGCGATATCGCGATAGAGCGTGCGGATCGACACACCCATTTCGCCCGCAAGGCTGCGGCCGCTGACTGGCCGGCGATGCCGGCGCAGGATCTGGATCAGGTCGAGCAGGCGTTCAGCACGGGACATGAATCATGACCTGGTTTCAATCACGATAGAGCCCCAGCGCTTTCGGCGGCAAGCGACATGGGTGGCGGACGGGAACGTCTGCGTCCTGACGCCGTTGTCTGGCCACTATGGATATGCGCGGGTTCCTGTTGTTCTGGTCGGTTTTGACCGCCATCGTCGCTGCGCTCAGCCTCGGACCATCCTTCGCCCATGTGCTGGAATCGGTGCCGCGGCTGACCAGTTGGCCGCCTTCGCTCTGGCGTGAAACCACTGTCTTCAACGCTCAGTTCCAATTCTTCGCGATTGTCGGCGCACCGCTGGACGTGGCCGCGATCGCCTGTCCGGGGCTTCTCGCCTGGATGCTGCGCAGTGACCGCCCGGCATTCTGGTGGATTTTGGCCGCCACCGTGCTTTATCTGATGGCCCTCGTGGCGTGGTTTACCCTGGTCAAACCGGCAAACGATGTCCTGGCCACCTGGGTGCCTGGACCGATCCCGGACAATTTCGAAAGTATCCGGAGCAGTTGGGAAACCGGCCATATGGTCGTCACCGGCTTCAAGGCCGTTGGTTTCATAGCGCTCGCAGTCGGCCTGCTGTCGATCAGGCGCGGCTGATCCGGTTGCACACGTCGGCAGCCCTTTTGTTGCGCCGGTCAATGTGCTGTGGCAGAAGCGGCGAGCCGCCGTCCGGAGATGCGCCTTCTTGAAACCTTTTCGCGACAAACGCCGCGACAGCCGCCCGCCCCCGAAGGGCGGGGCGGAGCAGCCGCGGCGGCGCGACGCCGGCCTGACCGCCGGTTCGGAGCCTAAACTGCAGGACCGGTCCGAGCCGAAAGCCGCGCCGCGCCCTCTATCCCGTCGCGATGGCGCGCTGCCTGCCGAACATCTGCCGCTGATCCTCGAGGTCGGCCCCAATCAGGACTACGCGTTGCTCGACAGCGGCGCCGGAGAAAAACTCGAGCAATACGGCCCCTACCGCATCGTTCGGCCGGAGGGCCAGGCGATCTGGCAAAAGGCTTTGCCGGCCAGGGACTGGGAGCGCGCCGACGCCATTTTCACCGGCGATACCGACGAGGAAGGCATCGGCCGCTGGCGCTTCCCCAAGACGCCGCTCGGCGAGACCTGGCCGATGAAGCATGACGGCATAGATTATCTCGGCCGCTTCACTTCGTTTCGCCATGTCGGCGTCTTTCCCGAGCAGGCCTCGCACTGGGACCACATGGCCGGACTGATCGCGGCGGCAAAACGGCCGGTGAAGGTGTTGAACCTGTTCGGTTACACCGGCCTTGCCTCCTTGGTGGCGGCGCGTGCCGGCGCCGAGGTCACCCACGTGGATGCTTCCAAGAAGGCGATCGGCTGGGCGCGCGAAAACCAGGAAATGGCGGGCTTGTCGCAAAAGCCGATCCGCTGGATCGTCGACGATGCCGTGAAATTCGCCGAACGCGAGGAGCGCCGCGGCAGCCGCTACGACATCATCCTGTTCGACCCGCCCGCCTATGGCCGCGGACCGAAAGGCGAGGTCTGGCAGCTGTTCGAGGACCTGCCGGCGCTGACCGATATCTGCCGCACGATCCTGACGCCGAAGCCGCTCGCCGTGGTACTGACCGCCTATTCGATCCGCGCCTCTTTTTTCGCCATCCATGCCCTGATGCGCGACACCTTCGCCGGCATGGGCGGCACGGTCGAGTCGGGTGAATTGATCATCCGCGAGAAATCTGCCGGTCGGGCGCTTTCGACCTCGCTGTTCTCGCGCTGGGTGGCCTGAATGAGTGCGTACGAACGGCACGCGGGCGCGCCAGGGCAGGTGAAGGAAGTCACCAGCCTCGCCAACCCGCTGGTCAAGGACATCAAGGCGCTCGCGCTGAAGAAATTCCGTGACCAGCAGAATTCCTTCATGGCCGAAGGCCTGAAGCTGGTCATCGACGCGCTCGATCTCGGCTGGTCGATCAGGACACTGGTCTTCGCCAAGGCCGGACGTGGCAATACGGCGGTTGAAAAGGTCGCGGCGCGCACGGTCGCCGCCGGCGGCACCGTCCTTGAAGTTTCGGAAAAAGTGCTGGTCGCCATCACCCGCCGCGACAATCCGCAAATGGTCGTCGGCGTGTTCTCGCAGAAATACCTGCCGTTGAAGGACATCCGCGCCCGTGACGGCGACGTCTGGGTGGCGCTCGACCGCGTCCGCGACCCCGGCAATCTCGGCACCGTCATCCGCACGGTCGACGCTGTCGGGGCCAGGGGCGTCATCTTGGTCGGCGAGACCACCGATCCCTTTTCGGTCGAAACGGTGCGCGCCACCATGGGCTCGATTTTCGCCGTGCCGGTCGCCAAGGCGTCGCCCGAAGCTTTTCTCGCCTGGCGAACGAGCTTCCCCGGCCTCGTCGCCGGCACCCACCTGAAGGGTGCGGTCGACTACCGCTCGGTCGATTTTTCAAAGGGCCCGGTGCTTTTGATGATGGGTAACGAGCAGCAAGGCCTGCCTGACGAGCTTGCCGCAAGCTGCGACAAACTGCTGCGGATACCGCAGGCCGGCCGCGCCGATTCGCTCAACCTTGCAGTGGCCACCGGCGTCATGCTGTTCGAGATCCGGCGCGGCGCGCTGAAGCTCGGCCCGGAGGACGCCAGATCGTGACATCTCAAACCGTGAAACTGCAAACCATGAAGTCCTGGAGGCCGTATGCTCTTCTGGTCGTCGCCGCGATAGCGCTCGACCAGTGGGTGAAATACCTAGTCGAAACCGGTCTTGCCTTTCAGGAACGGCTCGACCTGCTTCCGTTCCTGGCGCTGTACCGCACCTACAACACCGGCATCGCGTTCTCGCTGTTTTCGTCCTTCGGCGACACCGGCCTGGTGGTCGTCGCGGTTCTGGTGGTCGCTTTCGTGCTCTATCTTGCGGCCCGCACGCCGCCCGGCCACCTGCTTGCCCGCATCGGCTTCGCACTGATCGTCGGCGGCGCGCTCGGCAACCTGATTGATCGCGCAATCTACGGTCATGTCATCGACTATGTCCTGTTCCATACGCCGGTCTGGTCCTTCGCGATCTTCAACCTCGCCGACGCCTTCATTTCGGTTGGTGCGGTGCTGGTCGTCTTCGACGAACTCATTGGCTGGCGGCGCGGAGCGTCGAGCGATTGACCTCACTCGCCTGGCGCCGCACATTCTGATCTGCAAGCCCGAGGAGAAAAATGCCCGAAACCTTCAAAGCCATCCTCGTTTCGCGTGACGCCGAGAAAAACCAGTCGGTCGCGGTGACCGAGCTTACCGAGGCAGACCTGATGGAGGGCGACGTCACCGTCGCGGTCGAGGCGACGACGGTGAACTACAAGGACGGTCTTGCAATTACCGGCAAGGCGCCGGTGATCCGCCGCTGGCCGCTGGTGCCGGGCATCGATTTCGCCGGCACCGTCATCTCGTCTTCCAATCCTGACTGGCGCAAGGGTGACAAGGTCATATTGAACGGCTGGGGCGTCGGCGAGACGCATTTCGGCGCCTTTGCAGGGCGCGCCCGCGTCAAGGGCGACTGGCTGGTGCCGTTGCCGGACGGCATGAGCCCGCATGATGCGATGGCGGTCGGCACCGCCGGCTACACCGCCATGCTTTGCGTCATCGCGCTGGAGCGCCACGGCATCGTGCCCGATCGCGGCCCGGTGGTGGTGACCGGCGCTGCCGGTGGCGTCGGCTCGGTCGCGGTCTCGATCCTGTCCAGCCTCGGCTATCACGTCATCGCCTCGACCGGCCGTGCTGCCGAAAGCCCCTATCTGATCGACCTCGGCGCCGCGGAAGTGATTTCACGCGACGAGCTTGCCCAGCCCGCAAAACCACTCGCCAAGGAACGCTGGGCCGGCGGCGTCGATGCGGTCGGCAGCCACACGCTGGCCAACGTTCTATCGATGACCTCCTATGGCGGCGCCGTTGCCGCTTGCGGCCTCGCCGGCGGCATGGACCTGCCGGCAAGCGTCGCCCCCTTCATCCTGCGCGGCGTCTCGCTGCTCGGCATCGATTCGGTGATGGCGCCGAAGGCGGTCCGCCTCGAGGCCTGGCGCCGTATCGGCGCCGATCTCGACCACGCAAAGCTTGCCAGCCTTTCGACGAGCATCGGCTTCGACGGCATCATCGGCGCCGCGCATGACATCGTCGAGGGTAAGATCCGCGGCCGCGTGGTGGTGGATATGTGAGCCCCCAAGGGAAAAAAAAGAGCGCGACCGGTAAAATTCGAGCGATCAACCACAACCTTCGATAAGCTCTGTCTGACAGGATTTCCGTATGATTGCGGAACCCGGCATCAGAGAGGCGGAACCAGCCGAACGGGCCGACGGGACGGCCCCCGCGGCGCCAGGACGGCAGCTTGTCGCCGCGCCACCGCTGGCGCCGGAACTGCCGGCCTCCAACCGCGAAGGCCTGCCCTTCCTGACGCTCGTCGCCATTGTCGTGCTGGCAGGCTTTTCGCATCTGACCGGGGCGCCGATCTTCATCACTATCGGCCTTTTGGCGACAGCCATCGCCGGGCTCGCCATGCATCTGCGCAACAGGCGCACCGAGCGCCGCGCGGTGGCCCTGCTCGATGCCACGACCGCCCGCAGCCGCGCCGAAATCGAGACGCTGGCCGACCGCATGTGGGAGATGCAGGAGAGCGAGGAGCGCTTTCGCGGGCTGATCGATGCACTCGGCGATCTCGTCGTCCATCGTGACCGCGACGGCCACATTGTCTACGCCAACAAGGTTTTCGCCGACCTTGTCGAAACCGACCAGCGCGAGCTTGCCGGCAAGTCCCTGGCCGAACTAGGCATCGATGTCGGCATCGTCCCCGACGCCGCGTTTTCCGACCATGAATGCCTGAGTTCCACCGACGTCGCCATTCGCACGCCGGACGGCCCACGCTGGTTCTCTTGGATCGAGCTGTCGGTGCGCGACAAGGACAGCGGCGCCGTTTCGCATCGCGCCATCGCCCGCGACATCACCGCTCGCAAGCGCGCCGAATCCTCGCTGATCACCGCCCGCGAGCGGGCCGAATATGCGAGCCAGGCCAAATCGCGCTTCCTCGCCACCGTCAGCCACGAGATCCGCACGCCGATGAACGGCATCATGGGCATGGCCCGGCTTCTCGCCGACACCAGCCTTTCGCCCGAGCAGCGGACCTATGTCGGCGCCATCTCGACCTCGGCCAGCGCGCTGCTGGCGCTGATCGAGGACCTGCTCGACTACTCCAAGATCGAGGCCGGCCGCTTCGATCCCGAACCGCAGCCGATGTCGGTGCGCGAGATCGCCGACAATGTCATCGAGCTTTTGGCGGCGCGGGCTTTTGCCAAGGATATCGGCCTCGGCTGTCATGTCGAACCCGACGTGCCGCAGCTGATCACCGCCGACCCCGGCAGGGTCAGGCAGGTGCTGCTCAATCTCATCGGCAACGCCGTCAAGTTCACCGACAGCGGCGGCGTCCTGGCAAGCATCGCCCGCGTCCGCACCGAAACCACCGACCGCATCCGCTTCACCATCACCGACACCGGCCCCGGTCTGCGCGAGCAGGACATGGAGCGCATAT
The DNA here is from genome assembly GCF_040318825.1 of Mesorhizobium sp. M1006. Classification (NCBI taxonomy): domain Bacteria; kingdom Pseudomonadati; phylum Pseudomonadota; class Alphaproteobacteria; order Hyphomicrobiales; family Phyllobacteriaceae; genus Mesorhizobium; species Mesorhizobium sp. M1006. The sequence goes on along the minus strand of NZ_JAMYMZ010000027.1, from coordinate 22,672 downwards.
TCGAGGACTTCGAACAGGCTGACGGCACCTCGACCCGTGCGCATGGCGGTGCCGGCCTCGGTCTCGCCATTTCCAAGCGCCTGGTGACCGCCATGGGCGGCACTATCTCTGTGTCGAGCCGGCTTGGCCAGGGGTCCGAATTCGTCTTCGAGATTCCCGCTATTTCCGCCGTCGAGGCGCCGCAGATCCGCCAGGACGCGCTGTCGGGCCGGCATGCGGTGATCGTGTCGAAGAACCTGGTCGAGGCCGAAGCCCTCGCCCGCACCATTCGCGGCAATGGCGGCACGGTCGATCTGGCCACCGCCGCCGCCCAGGCCACCCCTTTCGCCGAGAGCTGCGACGTGCTGCTGATCGATGCTGCCATGGAGCAAAGCGACGGCAGGCTGCTCAGGCGCCTGCGCCAGAGCGGATTTGCCGATTGCGAGGCAGTGACGCTGATCGCACCGACCGACCGTGGCATGCTTGGCGAGTTCCGTGCCAATGGTTACGCCACCTTCCTTGCGAGGCCGGTGCGCGGCGAGACATTGCTGCGCGTGCTTTTGACCAGCCACGCGCCGGTCGTCGCCGAGCCGCAACTGCAAAGGCGCGGCGCGCAGGCGGGGCAAGCCATTGGCGCCCGCCAGCAGGGCCTGTCGGTGCTGATCGCCGAGGACAACGACATCAACGCCATGCTGGCCCGCGCTACGCTGCTGAAGGCCGGGCATCGCGTGAAAGTGGTCGGCAACGGCAAGGCCGCCGTCGAGGCGGTCATCAGCACCGGCCACAAGCACCGTTACGACGTGGTGCTGATGGACTTGCATATGCCTGTCATGGACGGCCTGGACGCCATCGCCGCCATCCGCCGCCATGAGGAGGAGACCGCGGTGCCGCCGGTGCCGATCATGGTGCTGTCGGCCGACAGCCAGGAAAAGACCCGCCACGCCGTGCTCGCTCACGGTGCCAGCGGCTTCGTCACCAAGCCGCTCGACCCCGATGCCCTGGTTCATGCGGTCGAAGGGCAAGCGGCCGCCTGAGGCACAACATCGACGGTTGATAGATTGCCCAGCCGACGAAGTATTGCCCGCAGAGCCGTATCACGGTACTGTCACAATCCTGTTGCACCTACACCGTATCCCCGTGCCAAGAGGGATGGCTCGAAGGAGAATCACTCGTGCATACAGTCATGCCGGAATGTGATGCTCGGCCGAACGCCAGCGGGCCTTTGCTCGTCGGCCGGAACGCCGATGCCGTCATAAAAGGCGCATCGCTCGGCCGCATCGGCAATCTCGAAGTGCGGCTCGCCCGCAACGAGGCCGAGATCGCTGCCGCGCAGGAAGTGCGCTACCGGGTGTTCTACGACGAGCTTGGTGCCAGGAAGGACCTGTTCCAGATGCAGGACCGCCGCGATGCCGATCGCTTCGATCCCCTCTGCGATCATCTCCTGGTCTTCGATACTTCGCTTTCCGGCCCCGAGCATCGCCGCATCGTCGGCACCTACCGCCTGCTGCGGCAGGAGATTGCCGCGGCCGCCGGCGGCTTCTATTCCGAAGGCGAATTCGAACTGACCAAGCTGATCGCGCGGCATCCTGGCCAGCGCTTCCTCGAGCTCGGCCGCTCCTGTGTTCTGCCCGAATACCGCTCGAAGCGCACCATCGAGGCGCTGTGGCAAGGCATCTGGGCCTATATCAACCATTACGGCATTGGCGTGATGACCGGCTGCGCGTCGTTCCACGGCACCGTGCCGGCGGCACATGCAGAGGCGCTGACCTACCTTGCCCACCACTGCCGGACGAATTCATCATGGGACGTGCGTGCCGTCGCCGGGCGCTATTGTTCGATGGATCTGATGCCGATCGAGGCCGTCAATACCAAGGCGGCGATCGCCGCGATGCCGCCGCTGGTCAAGGGCTATCTGCGCGTCGGCGCGCGCATCGGCGACGGTTGCGTCATCGACCGTGAATTCTCGACGGTCGACGTGTTCGTGGTGATGCCGGTCAAGGAGATCGGTGCCCGCTACGTCAATTATTATGGCGGAGAAGCGCAGCGGTTTGCGGCCTGAATAGGGGAGTAGGCGGAGAGAAGGCAAGGGCGCGAGTAGGCAATTGCTCTACTTTGCCCGACGTAGCGCTATTCCCTACTCCCGTACTGCCCTGTTCCCCTACTCCCCTAACTTACGCATCCTTCTCAGCCTGCTCGTTGACCGGCCCCGGCTCCACCGGCGCTTCGCTCGCCACATGCTTGGGGCCGCCCTTGGCGACGCCGACCATGGCCGGCCGCAGAACACGCTCGCCGATCGAATAGCCGGGCTGCACGACCTGCACGACTGTGTTGGCCGGTACGTCGGGATTGGGCACCTCGAACATCGCCTGGTGGAAATTCGGATCGAATTTCTCGCCCTCGGGCTCAAGCTTCTTCACGCCGTGGCGTTCCAGCGCCGACAGCATGGCGCGCTCGGTGATCTCGACGCCGTCGATCAGCGTCTTGAAGCCGGCATCGCCCGACGCCTTGGCCTCCTCGGGGATGGCATCCAGCGCACGGCGCAGATTGTCCGACACCGAAAGCATGTCGCGGGCAAAATTGGCAACCGCATAGGCGCGCGCATCGTGGACGTCCCGCGCGGTACGGCGGCGCAAATTCTCCATGTCGGCCGCGACGCGCAGCGCGCGATCCTTCAGCTCTTCGTTTTCCTTCAGAAGCCGCACAAGCGCCTCATAGTCGCCGTCGACGCCACCTTCCCTTGGCTCCGCGGCAGCCTCGGTCTTCTCGGCTTCATCGGGCGCGCGTTCGTCTTTTGCCTGGTCGCTCATCGCCGTTTCCCGTCATTTTCGAATGGTGTGGATTTGCGCCCGATATCGAGGTTTAGCGGCCAAAAATCAAGGGGCAAGCGATACTGCAGCCGCTGTCGCTGCTTGATGGCGGACGGCGCAGACCTTTCGATTTTAATTCAAACTTTACCGTACCCGACGGCTTTGCTTGCCGGGACACTACAATGCGGGAACCATTCCTCCCTTGGAAGAGTTTCGAAGCCGACACAGGATTTTGGATGATGCCCCGCAGGAATGGCGAAAAACGCGACGGGCTCGCCGCCGATATCCGGCGCCAGCTCGGCACCGAGGCGACCAAGCGCTTTCTGCGCACCTTACCGGCCTTCCGCACGGAGTCCGATATTCCCGACCGTCTGAAGGAATTGCTCGACCGCCTGGACGGCGTCGAAGCCAAGGTGGTCGCAGGCGGGCGCCGTCGGTAGACACCGTCGCCAGCAACGCGACCTGCGATTGCGGCCGCAATTCCTCGCCATCGCGCGACATTTACCCGCAGTAACTTTGCGTGATCTCCGCCTTGCGGCAGCGCGCCGCTCCGCCTATGTTTCATGATGAACATGATTTCCCCCGAAGCTGTGGCAAACAGCAAGCGCGCCTGGTTGAAGATCCTGTCGCGCTATAAAAAGCCCGACAGGCGTCGCAGCGCCGTCGAACTCGCCATCACCCTCATCCCCTTCGCCACGCTGTGGGCACTGTCCTCGGCCGCTTATGCCTATGGCCATTGGTGGGGTCTGGTCCTGATCCTTCCGGCAGCCGGCTTTCTGGTGCGTATCTTCATGATCCAGCACGATTGCGGCCACGGCTCCTTCTTTGCCAACCGCTATGCCGACGACTGGATCGGCCGCGTGCTTGGCGTGTTGACGCTGACGCCCTACGATTGCTGGCGCCGCGCCCACGCAACCCATCACGCCAGCGCCGGCAATCTCGACGAGCGCGGCACCGGCGACATCAAGACACTGACGGTCGCTGAATATCGGCAACTGTCATGGCGGGGCCGGCTCGCCTATCGCCTCTATCGCCATCCGCTGGTGATGTTTGGCCTTGGCCCGATATGGATCTTCATTTTCGAGCAGAGACTGCCCTTGGGCATGATGCGGGGCGGTTTCACCCCCTGGGTGTCGTCGATGTCGACCAATCTCGCCATCGCGGTCATCGCCGCGCTGCTCATCTGGTTCGTTGGCCCCGGCGCGTTCCTGGTCGTGCATTTGCCGATCGTCATCCTCGCCGGATCGGCCGGCATCTGGCTGTTTTATGTCCAGCATCAGTTCGAGGAGACGGAGTGGACAAAGGACTCCGAGTGGGAATTCCAGCACGCTGCCCTGCACGGTTCGTCCTATTACGACCTGCCGCCGGTGCTGAACTGGATCACCGGCAATATCGGCGTCCACCACGTGCATCACCTCTCGGCCAAGGTGCCATGCTACCGGCTTCCGGAAGTGTTGAGGGACTATCCGGAGCTGCGTGAGATCGGCCGCGTCACACTCCTCGACAGCCTGCGCTGCGTCAAGCTGGCGCTGTGGGACGAGAGTCGCAGCAAGCTGGTATCGTTCCGCGAAGCGCGGATGGCCGTGTAAAGCATACCGCCGCACCTAAAGCGCGTTGCGCTCGACCGGCCTCATGCGACGCGCTTTAGGTTGTCGTTTATGCATGCCGTTATCGCAAAACCGCTGACACTTTTGCGCGACATGCGTTAGGGGTGCGGCGGGCTCCACATTCCGAGCTTAAGCCGCCCGGCGCTGGTCGCGCATCAGGGTCTCGCCCTGGCGGATCTCGGTGCCCAGCACTTTCAGGCATTCGCGCATGAAGGCGGCAAGGCCCGGCCAGCCCTTCGCCGACACCAAATTGCCGTCGACATGGGCGCCGGTCGGCGCAACATCGATATAGATGCCGCCGGCCAGCGTGACTTCCGGCTCGCAATATTGCAGCGCCGCGACTTCCCTGCCGCGCACCACGCCGTCGACCGCGATCAGGATCTGCACGCCGTGGCAGATGGTGAAGATCGGTTTTCCCGTCTCATGGAAATGCCGCACCAGCGCCTGCACGCGCTTGTCGATGCGGATATATTCCGGCCCGCGCCCGCCCGCCGCGTAGACGGCATCGTAGTCGGCCGGATTGACCTCGGAAAACGTCTTGTTGAGGATGTAGTCGTGGCCGAGCTTTTCCGTATAGGTCTGGTGGCCCTCGAAGTCGTGCAGGGAGGTCTTCAGGATATCGCCGGCCTTCTTGTCGGGGCAAACGACATGGACGGTGTGGCCCACCGCATGCATGGCCTGTTCAAAGACGAAAATCTCGTACTCCTCGCTGAACTCGCCAACGAGCATCAATATCTTCTTGCCAGCCATACCCGGTTCCTCCCTTGTGGCCACATTTATTCGGATCGCGAAATAATGGGCCCATCCTAAGGCGGAGAGGCGCAAAATAAAAGGCTGAATCGGGAATGTGGTCCGACCAGATAGGGCTTCTGGCCCTCTGGAGCGGATCAGCCGGCGCGCACCCGCCGCCAGGAATATTTCGGGCCTTTGGCCTCCGGCTTCACCGCCGGCTGATAGAACAGCGGAAGTCCGCCGGTGCGGCCTTGCTCGAGCCGCTTCAGCAGCACCGGGTGCGATACCTCGAATTCATCGAAGCCGACGCGCAGCATATGCGGCAACTGATCGATCAGCACCTGCCCGGTGGCGCGCATAGCGCCTGCAAAATGATAACGGCTGCGCAGCAATTCGCCCTTGGAGAACGAGCGGCCGTCATTGAACGCCGGAAACGCCAGCGCCACCAGCGACAGCTGATCGAGCAGGCCTGCGATCTTCTCGAGCTGATCGCCGGGCTGCAGCAGCACACCGATGCGCTCCTTCGCCGACCGCCGCACCTCCGGATCGAGGCCCAGAAACGCCTGCAAGGGCAGGATGAAACGGCCATTGCCGACCAGCGCCTCGGCGCTTTCGGCATGAACCCACTCGTCCTCGCGGAACCCATCCGGTGTCCACAGCCGCATGGCGTTTTCGGCTATCAAGTCGCTCATCAAGAAAATTCCCAAGTCCAAAGATTCTAAAGTGCAAAACACCTCAGGGTGCGTTGAGATTCAGGTCAGGCCGAGCCGAAGGCGGGCGCGAAGCGACCAAACTGCGTGGCCTCCGAGAACCGGAGCGGAGCGTACTTTGGGTACGTGAGCGCCGGAAGCGCAGGAAGCCGCCGTTTGCAGGCCGGCTGAATATCAATATACCCTAAAGTGATGCGTCGGTCAGCGACCTTTCCAGCCCCGACAAGTGGATGCCGCATTCGGTCTTGGCGTGCCCGGCCCAGCGGCCGCTGCGCGCATCGTCGCCCGGTTGCACCGGCTGCGTGCATGGGAAACAGCCGATCGACAGATAGCCATAGGCGACCAGCGGGTTTTCACGCAGCGCATGCGCGCGCATGTAGCCGGCCTGGTCCGATGTCGTCCAGTGCGCCAGCGGATTGATGCGGATGCGCGAGCCGACCGCCTCGAACACCGGGAGCGCTGCCCGGGTCGCCGCCTGGAAGCGCTTGCGGCCGGTGAACCAGGCGCGGAACGGCTCGACGCCGCGCGCCAGCGGCTCGACTTTGCGCACGTCGCAGCAGGCGTCGGTGTCGGTCTCGTTCAGATTGCCGGTCGGGTCGATCCTTGCCAGCGCCGCATCGTCGGGCCTGATCACCCGGATATCGCTCAGCCCGAAATCGGCGGCCAGCGCGTCACGATAGCCGAGCGTCTCCTCGAAATGCTTGCCGGTGTCGAGAAAGATCACCGGCAGCGTGCGGTCGATCTCGGCGATCATGTGCAGCAGCACCGCCGAATCCGCGCCGAAGGACGAGACGGCGGCGATTTCGCCGTGAAAGAACTCCCGGGTCGACCGCTCGATGATCTCCAGCGGCTTCAGATGGCCGTAGAGCGCGTCGAGACCCGCCGCTTGGGCGGCGATGCCGGCCTCGACGTCGACGATACGGTCAAGCGGCCTTGGCTTCGCCAGCATAGAGCGCCTCCTTGAACGGCGCGGGACCGACTCGGCGGTAGGCGTCGATGAATCTTTCGTTTCTGTCCAGCCGAAGCCCGAGATAGGTCTCGACGATCTGCTCGATGGCATCGGTGATCTCTTCCGAACTGAAGCCGCGGCCGATGATCTCGCCGACCGAGGTGTTCTCGTCGGCCGAGCCGCCGAGCGTCACCTGGTAAAGCTCGGCGCCTTTCTTCTCGACGCCCAGGATGCCTATATGGCCGACATGGTGATGGCCGCAGGCATTGATGCAGCCGGAAATCTTCAGCTTCAATTCGCCGATGTCGCGCTGGCGCTCCAGCGAAGCAAAGCGCCGCGAGATTTCCTGTGCCACGGGAATGGAACGCGCCGTTGCCAGCGCGCAATAGTCGAGGCCGGGGCAGGAGATGATGTCGCTGATCAGGTTGGAATTGGCCGTCGCCAGCCCGATATCGACAAGCGCGTCATAGACCGCCTTGAGGTCGGCCCGCGCCACATGCGGCAGGATCAGGTTCTGCTCGTGACTGACGCGCAGCTCGTCGAATGAATATTTTTCGGCAATGTCGGCGACCGCTTCCATCTGGCTGTCGGAGGCATCGCCCGGCGTCTCGCCGATGCCCTTGAGCGAGATGGTCACCGCCGCGTAGTCGGGATGGCGATGGGTGACCACATTCTGATCCAGCCATTCGGAAAAGCTCTTGGAGTCGAGGCGGGCAAGCTTGACCGCCTCGTCGCCTTCCGGCCGGTCGACAAGCGGAGGCGGCGCGAAATACGCATCGATGGCGCGGATGTCTTCTTCCGGCAGCCTCAGCTCGGCGTCCTTCAACTCCTGCCATTCGGCCTCGACCTGGCGGGTGATCTCCTCGACGCCGGTCTCATGGACCAGGATCTTGATGCGCGCCTTGAACTTGTTGTCGCGCCGGCCGTAGAGGTTGTAAACGCGCAGGATCGCCGTGCAGTAGGACAACAGATCCGCTTCGGGCAGGAAATCGCGGATCTTCTTGGCGACCATCGGCGTGCGGCCTTGGCCGCCGCCGACATAGACAGCGAAACCGAGCTCGCCGGCGGCGTTCTTCTTCAGGTGCAGGCCGATGTCGTGCGTCTGGATGGCGGCGCGGTCGCGCTCGGCGCCGGTCACCGCGATCTTGAATTTTCGCGGCAGGAACGAGAACTCCGGATGCACCGAGGACCATTGCCGCAGGATTTCGGCATAGGGGCGCGGATCGGCAACCTCGTCAGCGGCGGCGCCGGCGAAGTGGTCGGCGGTGACGTTGCGGATGCAATTGCCGCTGGTCTGGATGGCGTGCATCTCGACGTTTGCCAGATCAGCCAGGATCGCCGGGATGTCCGACAGCGCCGGCCAGTTGAACTGGATGTTCTGGCGCGTCGTGAAATGGCCGTAACCTTTGTCGTATTTGCGGGCGATGTGGCCGAGCATGCGCAGCTGCTTGCTGTTCAGCGTGCCGTAGGGCACCGCGATGCGCAGCATATAGGCATGCAGCTGCAGATAGACGCCGTTCATCAGCCGAAGCGGCCGGAACTGGTCCTCGGTGATCTCGCCGGCAAGGCGCCGCGCAACCTGGTCGCTGAACTCGGCGACGCGGGCCTTGACGAAATCGTGGTCGAACTCATCGTAACGGTACATATTCAGGTCTTTCCGGGCGCGTCCGCCCGTTATTTTCTTCGTTCGAGCATGATCGGGATCATGCTTGTGTCATCTATGCCGCACGTGCGGCTTGCGGACGGGCCTGCTTGCCCAGGTCGTTGCGGGTGGTCGGGCCGGCGGCACGGATCCTTTCGCGCAACCGGACCGCTTCGACTGTGCCGTTGGCCACGGTCACGTCTATCAGGTTGACGTCGACCACTTCGTTGTTGGCGGAGGCCTTGGCGCCGATTGCCTCCAGCCGGTCCTCGGCCGCCTTGTCATGGGCGATGTCGGCATGGTCGATGATCTCGGCCCAGCCGCCATTGGCGTACCAGACGGCTATGCCGTCGGCGAGGCGGTTCGCGGTCAAGACTTTCATTGGCTCACTCCTTGCGCGGCAGCACTCGCCACGCTTTCCTGCCTGTGTGCCGCCAGCGGCTCGGACCGTTCGAAATTGGCGCCGGCGACCGCGTCGCCGATGATGGTCATCACCGGGCCGCTGAGGTCGGCGCGCACCTCCAGCGACGGCAGGTCGGCGAGCGTGCCGTGGAAACGGCGGCGGTTGGCAAGGCTGGCATTCTCGACCACGGCGACGGCCGTATCCGGCGACAGGCCGGCTTCGATCAGCCGGCCGGCGACCTCGGCGGCGACCGAGCGGCCCATATAGACGGCGACCGTCGCGCCGGAAATGGCGAGCTTTGCCCAGTCGGGCAGCGAATTTCCCTTGAGGTCATGGCCGGTGGTGAACACCATCGACGACGACACGCCGCGCAGCGTCAGCGGCAGTTCGAAATCGGCGGCGGCGGCGAAGGCCGCGGTGACGCCCGGAACCACTTCGTAGGCGACGCCGGCATCGCGAAGTGCCGCCATCTCCTCGCCGGCCCGGCCGAACACCAGCGGGTCGCCGGACTTCAGCCGCACGACACGCTTGCCGGCGTGGCCAAGCTCGACCAGCAGCGCATTGATCTCGGCCTGGCTCTTGGAATGGCAGCCCTTGCGCTTGCCGACCGGCAGGCGCTCGGCATCGCGACGGCCCATTGCGACGATCGCCTCCGGCACCAGCGCGTCATGGACGATCACGTCGGCTTCCATCAGCAGGCGATGGGCGCGCAGCGTCAAAAGGTCCTCGGCGCCTGGACCGGCGCCTACAAGCGCGATATGGCCCGATGCCGGTTCTGTCGAAAGCAGCAGGCCGACGGCCGCATCATGCGCCTGCGAAAGCTCGCCTGCCTCGACAGCGCGGGCCGGCGCGCCGCCAAAGAAATCGCTCCAGAAGCGGCGGCGGGCATTGCCCTTCGGCAGCAGTCTTTCGGCGGTGTCGCGAAAAGATGCGGCGAGCGCCGCGAGCGGCCCGAGCGAGGGCGCCAGCATGCGGTCGATGCGGCTGCGCAGCATCTGCGCCAGCACCGGGCCGGCACCTTCCGTGCCGATGGCAATGGCGACCGGCGCGCGGTTGACCAGTGCCGGCGTGAAGAAATCGCATAGCTCCGGCCGGTCGACGGCATTGACCGGAATGCCCAGCCGGCGCGCATCCCCGGCAACGCGGCGATCGAGCGCCTCGTCGCCGCTGGCGGCAAACACCATCACCGCACCATTGAGATGTGCTGCATCATAGACGTCGGCGATGTGGGCGGCCCCCGTCTCGGCCATAAAGGCCAGCAGCTCCGGGCTTGTTTCATCGCTGACGATGCGCAGCACAGCGCTCGACTGCGCGAGCAGCCGCGCCTTGGCCAGCGCTTCCTCTGCGCCGCCGACGATGGCTATGGCTTCGCCCTCGACCCGCATGAAGACGGGAAAGGCATTGAGCTTGGGTGTGGCTTGCGGCATGACGAGCGGAATCCTGGAACCGTTTGTCAGTTCTACGCGGGGGCGCGAAAAACCAGAAGGCACCCACTCGCGCATCGCTTCGTAGCAGGCAATCTCTTTTCTGCAAGCATGAAGGCCAAGAGAAAAATATTCCACATTCAAATGCGGGGCAGATTGAAGCTGCTGTTGCAGCCCTTGATCCGCTGCCTTTTTAGCGGCCGGAGGAGCTAACCACAAAACAGATTTTTCTAAATTCTATCAATTTAGTAGATTAAGCCGCCGGATGCTGACCGAGCGATCGACGGCAGCCCCGCACTCTCGCCGACCCCCGTCGGAGCACCGGGTCCGAGTGCCGGAACATTCCCGCCTCGGCACGCGTTTGCCCTATGGACCCAGGCCCGGTCACACCCCTGCGGCAAAGGCCCGGCGATGGGTTCGAAAAATCAAAAAGGAGCGCCCCATGAGCAACGTCAGACTGAAACGCGGACTGTGGATCGTGGTGGCAGATGGCGAAAAGGCGCTGTTCCTCGAGAACCGTGGAGACGTCCAATATCCCGACCTTCAGGTCGTGCACGAGATGGAGCAGGAAAATCCGGCAACCCGAGAACAAGGCACGGACCGCCCCGGCCGCTACAGCGACGGCCCTTCCGTCCACCGCAGTGCGGTCGAGGACACCGACTGGCACCGTCTCGGCAAGGAGCGTTTTGCCGAAGAGATTGCCGACAGGCTCTACAAGCTCGCGCACCGCGGCAGCTTCAAGGAGATCGTGCTGATCGCGCCGCCGCCTGTGCTGGGCGACATGCGCAGGAAACTGCACAAGGAGGTCACCGACAAGATAACGGCCGAAATTCCAAAGACGCTGACCAACCACAGCATACCCGATATCGAGAGCCTGCTGCAGGCGACCTGATCGGGCATCGGCGGCGTGCAACTTTCGTTTCCGTAGCAATCGCCTGCCTGGAGCAGGCCGCGCCGGGTGGCAACGCTTGCCGGCTCAACGCCTTTTTGCCGCCTTGCCATCGATTTCATGGGGATTGCGGGTTGTCTCGCGACTGTCCCAGCCTCCATACTGCCAAGGCGGCGGCCATTGGACGGCGCATATCCGACATCGCGATTCCTGAAGGCGCTCCATAGACAATGCCGCATGACACGCCCCTTATCGCCACCATCGTCGCCGGTCTGGGGCTGGCTTTCGTCTTCGGCGCACTTGCCAACCGTTTTCGCGTGCCGCCGCTGGTAGGCTATCTCATCGCCGGCGTTCTGGTTGGACCGAACACGCCGGGTTTCGTCGCCGATGCCGGCCTCGCCAATGAACTTGCCGAGATCGGCGTCATCCTGCTGATGTTCGGCGTCGGCCTGCATTTCTCGCTGAAGGACCTGTTGTCGGTCCGCGCCATCGCCGTGCCCGGCGCCATTGTGCAGATCGGCTTCGCGACAGCCCTCGGCGCCGGCCTTGCCTGGATGCTCGGCTGGTCGATCGGTGCGGGACTGGTCTTTGGCCTGGCGCTTTCCGTGGCCTCGACCGTGGTGCTGTTGCGCGCCCTGCAGGAGCGGCGGCTGATCGAGACCGAGCGCGGCCGCATCGCCGTTGGCTGGCTGATCGTCGAGGATCTGGCGATGGTGCTGGCGCTGGTGCTTTTGCCGGCGTTGGCCGGCGTGCTCGGCGGCCAAGAGCAGGTGGAGGTGCACTCCAGCGGTCTGCTGTCGCTGCCGGCGAGCTACGGCGTCTGGGGCGTCGTCGCCATCACACTGGCCAAGGTCGCGGCCTTTGTCGTGGTCATGCTGGTGGTCGGCCGCCGGCTTATCCCCTGGATCCTGCACTACGTCGCCCATACCGGATCGCGCGAACTGTTCCGGTTGGCGGTGCTTGCGATTGCGCTTGGCGTCGCCTTCGGCGCGGCCAAGCTGTTCGGCGTGTCGCTGGCTCTCGGCGCTTTCTTCGCCGGCATGATCATGAGCGAATCCGAGCTCAGCCACCGGGCGGCCGAGGAATCGCTGCCGCTGCGCGACGCCTTTTCCGTGCTGTTCTTCGTTTCAGTCGGCATGCTGTTCGACCCGTTCAGCGTGATCAGCAATGGCTGGCCGATCCTGGCGACGCTGGCCATCATCGTTGTCGGCAAGTCGCTGGCAGCCTTCGTCATCGTCGTCGTCTTCCGCTATCCGGTCGCAACCGCATTGATGATTTCGGCAAGCCTAGCCCAGATCGGCGAATTCTCGTTCATCCTGGCTGAACTCGGCGTCGAGCTGAAACTGCTGCCCGAACAAGGCCGCGACCTCATCCTCGCCGGCGCCATCCTGTCGATCGTCCTCAATCCGCTGATGTTTTTTGCCGTCGACCGGATGAAACCCTGGCTGGAAGCACGCGCCGGCAGGACGGCGCCGTCCGGCGAAGCAAGGCCGATCGGCCCGGCGACCGAGCCCGGCCAGGTGGCTTCGGTCGCGGCGCCTGCTAACGAGGATGGCCCACCGCCCAGGACGAGGCTGACCGGCCACACCATCCTGATCGGCTACGGCCGCGTCGGCAGCCTCGTCGGCACGGCGCTGAAGCAGGCCGCCCTGCCCTTCCTCGTCATCGAGGATGCCGACAAGACGCTGGCGAAGCTCAAGGCCGAAGGGGTCGAAACCGTACCCGGCAACGCGGCGAGTGGCGACGTGTTCGCCGCATCCAATCCCGAGGGGGCGAAGCGGCTGATCCTGGCCATTCCCAACGCCTTCGAGGCCGGGCAGGTCGTTCTGCGCGCCCGCGCCGCCAATCCGACAATCGAAATCATCGCCCGCGCCCATTCCGATGCCGAGGTCGAGCACCTCAAAAACCTTGGTGCCGACACCGTCATCATGGGCGAACGCGAGATCGCCCGCGGCATCGTCGAGGTGGTGACGGCAGCACCGAAAGCGCCCACGGCAGCCTAAGCCTGCGCCGCCCTGCCAGCGTTGCGGTCAAGCCCTTCTCCCCGTTCTTCACGGGAGAAGGTCCCGGCAGGGGGATGAGGGGCAGCGTCAACGATTGATCAAAACCAACCGCTCAAACGTGCTGGCCGCCATTGATATGGATTTCCGAGCCGGTCACGTAGGACGCCTGCTGCGAGCACAGGAAGAAGATGATGTCGGCGACTTCTGCCGTGGTGCCCAATCTTCTCAGCGGGATTGTCTCGACGATTTTTTCGGTGCCCGGCGACAGGATCGCGGTGTCGATCTCGCCCGGTGCGATCGCGTTGACGCGAATGCCGTGCGGGCCGAAATCATGCGCCATCTCGCGCGTCAGCGAGCCGAGTGCTGCCTTCGACGTCGCATAGGCGGTACCGGCGAAAGGATGCACGCGGGTGCCGGCGATCGAGGTGACGTTGACGATCGAGCCCTTGGCCGATGCCAGTTCCTTGAACAGTCCGCGCGCCAGCATGATCGGGGCGAAGAAATTCACCTGGAAGACGTCGCGCCAGACATGCATCGGCGTGTCGATAGAGTTCATGCGGCTGTTGCCGTCCTTGAGCTTCGGCGAGATGCCGGCATTGTTGACGAGCGCATGCAGCTGCCCGCCATGCGCCTCGAGCCGGTGGCGTATCTCGGAGATGGCGATGCCGACATCCTCCTGGTCGGCGAGGTCGACCTTGATATGGTCTTCGGGGCCGGCCGGCCACGGGCAGTCCTCGGCAAAGGCCTGGCGCGAGCAGGTGATGACGCGCCAGCCTTCGCGTGAAAAGCGCTTGACCGTGGCATGGCCGATGCCACGGCTGGCGCCGGTCAGCACGATGGTTTTTCTGGTGTCGGTCTCTGCCATTCGCGGTCTCCAAACGGGAGATGTAGCGGAACGCGGCAGCGGTGGCGAGGGGCCCGTCGCTCAGCCGCCTGTCAGAATGTCCAATATCGAGGTCTGCCGCTTCTTGACCGGGCCGCCGACATTGCCGGGCGGCACCGGGTGCTTGATCGATCCGGTGGCGCTGTCGACGCCCGGCATGGCCAGGCCGCCGGCATCGACTGTCTCGGCAGAACGCACGGGACGCGAAGCCGACTGGGTAGCTGCCACAGGCGGCGCCGATTGGCCGACGGAAGCGACCGGCGCCGGCGGCGGCGTGTCGGACGGTATGTCGTCCGGCACGATGGTGTCGGGCGGCGTCGACTTCCAGGTTCCGGGCAGCGGTCGCACCGGCACGCCCTCATGCGCGGCGACCATGAACTCGTGCCAGGCCTGCGCCGGCAGCGCGCCGCCGGTGACCTTCTTCATCGCGCTGCCGTCATCATTGCCGAACCAGACGCCGGTGGTCAGATTGGCGGTATAGCCGATGAACCACGCGTCGCGCGAATTCTGGCTGGTGCCGGTCTTGCCGGCCGCCGGCCAGGCGAACGCCGCCTTCCTGGCCGTGCCGATCTCGACCGTGCCGGTCATCATCGAGTTCATCATGCCGACAACATCGGGATTGACGACCCGCGGCGCACCGCCGCCATTGTTTTCGTAGAGCACCTTGCCGTCGCTCGTCGTGACGCGGCGGATGAAATGGATGTCCGGCTTGTAACCGCCATTGGCGAAGGGAACATAGGCCGAGGTCAGTTCCAGCGGCGTCACTTCCGAGGTGCCGAGCGCGATCGAGGTGTTGGCCGTCAGCTCGGACTGGACGCCCATGCGGTGCGCCGCCTCGACCACCGCATTCGGCCCGACTTCCATGGTCAGCTGCGCGGCCACCGAGTTCAGCGATTTTGCCAGCGCCGTCGCCAGCGTCACCTTGCCGAAATATTTGCCGCCGTAATTGTCGGGCGTCCAGTTGCCGATCTTGATCGGCGCGTCGTTGCGCACGCTGTCGGGCGTGCGGCCGGATTCCAGCGCCGCCATGTAGACGAACGGCTTGAACGCCGACCCCGGCTGGCGGCGCGCTTCCGAGGCGCGGTCGAACTGGCTGGTCGAATAGTCGTAACCGCCGACCATCGCGCGCACCGCGCCGGAATTGTCGATCGACACCAGCGCGCCCTGGCTGACATTGAGCTTCTTGCCGCTCTGGTCGATCAGCCGGCGGATCGATTGCTCGGCGAGTTTCTGCAGCGTCAGGTCGACGGTCGTGTCGACGACGATATCGCGGCGCACGTCGCCGATCAGGTCGGGCAGTTCTTCCATGATCGTATCGGCGACGTAGTTTTCCGAGCCGGTCCAGTAGGACGGCGCGCGTGTCGCCGGCGCGCTCATCGCCGTGGTCTGCTCCTTGGCGCTGATCTTGCCCTCGTCGCGCATCGCGGCGAGCACCAGCTGCGAGCGCTGCTCGGCCGCCTTCGGGTCGCGCGCCGGCGACAGCCGCGACGGCGCCTTGAGCAGGCCGGCGAGAAGGGCAGCCTCCGACAGCGTGACGTCACGCGCGCTCTTGCCGAAATAGCGGCGCGAGGCCGCTTCGACACCATAGGCGCCGGAGCCGAAATAAACCCGGTTGAGGTACATTTCGAGGATCTGGTCCTTCGTATGCTTGTGCTCCAGCCACAGCGCCAAGAGCACTTCCTGCACCTTGCGTTCCAGCGTGCGGTCCGGCGTCAGGAACAGGTTCTTGGCCAGCTGCTGGGTCAGCGTCGAGCCGCCCTGCGAAAAATGCCCGCCCAGCACATTGGTCACCATCGCCCGGGAAAGGCCGATCGGGTCGATGCCGAAATGCGAATAGAAGCGGCGGTCTTCGATGGCGATGACGGCCTCGGGAATATAGGGCGACATTTCGTGCAGGCCGACGGCCTCGCCGCCGCTCATGCCGCGATTGCCAAGCAGCTGGCCGTCGACCGAGACGATCTTGATGTTGGGGGCGCGGTCGGGAATGGCCCAGGTGGTGGCCGCCGGCATTTTCGCGCCGTAATAGACGACGATGCCGGCGGTGGCGATGCCGCCCCAGATGGCCAGCACGAAGCACCAGTAGAACAGCCGGGCAAGCACGCCGAACACGCCGCGCCGGCTTTTGCCGCGCCCGCCGCGCGGCGGCTTGACCTTGGACGATTTGCGCTTTGCAGCGGCTTTTCGGTTGCTCGGCACGACGCGGTCCTCCTCGCTTACCGAAAAACCGGCCGAGGATCTCGCCCCCGGCGATGCCTCGAAGCTGGGCTCGATGCGGCTGTCTTTCCGGTTCGCCATGCGCTGTGCTGTCTTCCCCATGCCTATGGCGTTGGGGTTGAAGACTAGATGCGGCGGTTTAAAGGCGGGTTAAGTCGGGAAAAATCGAAGTAAACTGTATTCAGTCGCTTGCCGAACGGCTGCGGCCCGCGACAGCGCCAAAGCCGGAAATGAAAAACCCGCCTCGGCGGGCGGGTCGTTGGAGCCAATGAGCACCATAGCGAAATTAGTAGCATAGCTGCCGGCACAAAGCAAGAACAAAATGCGCGTTGCCTCAGAATAATCACTTCAGTTCGGCGGTTGCGACAACCCTCAGTCGTCGGCATCCGCATCGTCGGAGGCCGGCCGCCAGCTGATCGGCTCGATCTTCCTTTGCGTATGGCCGTCCGTATAGGCCCACCAGCCAGCGTCGCTTTCGTCCCAGTCGCCGCCTGCCGCCTTCAGCCGGTCGAGCGAACGGTATTGCGCGATGCTCTCGTTCATCACGCCGTCGCTGTCCTGCCAGTAGACGGTGACCTTGGAACCGTCCTTCGGTGCCGTTTCGATTGATTTTCGGGCAGCCATTTTCATTTCTCCCGGTGAAGCGAACGGAACGCCGGGATAAGCGTCCGGTTCCTGGCCGATGGCCTTTAGGAGAATTCGCTCCGGCGAGACATATGGCGTGGTTTTTCGAGAACCGGAGCGCAGCGGACATTTGGGTCCGTGAGCACCGGAAGCGGAGAAAACTGCGCCAGATGGCCGTCGGAGTAGAATTATCATGAAGGCCATCAGCTGTGGGCGAAGATGTCCTCTTCATCCCAGCCCATCAGGTCGAGTTTCGCACGCGTCGGCAGGAAGCGGAAGCAGGCATCGGCCTCCCTGGTCCGGTTGTCGCGCGCCAGACGCGCGCTCAGCACGTCGCGCAGCCGGTGCAAATAGAGCACGTCGGAGGCGGCATATTCGAGTTGCTCGGGCGACAGCGTCTCGGCGGCCCAGTCCGATGATTGCTGCGCCTTCGACAGGCCGATCCCGAGAAGCTCGAAGCAGATGTCCTTCAGCCCGTGCCGGTCGGTGTAGGTGCGCGTCAGCCGCGACGCGATCTTGGTGCAGAACACCGGCTCCGGCATGACGCCGAAGGCATTGTAGAGAACGGCGAGATCGAAGCGGCCGTAATGGAACAGCTTGGTGATGCTGCGGTTCTTGAGCAGGCTGACGAGGTTCGGCGCCTTCTTCTGGCCGGGCGCGATCTGGATGACGTCGGCCGAGCCGTCGCCCGGCGAGATCTGCACGACGCAGAGCCGGTCGCGATGCGGGTTCAGCCCCAGCGTCTCGGTGTCGATGGCGACCGCCCCGACATCGTAATGCAGCAGGCCGGGCAGATCGTTTTTGTGGAAACGTATGTCGCTCATCGTCTTCTCCGGTCGCGGCCCCGTGCAGCGATGCGCGACGGACCGTGCCCGTCCTTGCCGCGATCCGGCCAAAAATCAACAAAAACTTGAATCTGGCGTAATTTCAGCGTGTCAGCGCCTCGAGAATGCGCGCCCAGGAGCGCTGGCCCTTGTGGAAGGAGCTCATCTCGTACTTCTCGTTCGGCGAGTGGATGCGGTCGTCGTCGAGGCCGAAACCGACGAGCAGCGACTCCATGCCGAGATAAGTCTGGAAATCGCCGACCACCGGGATCGAGCCGCCGCTGCCGGTCACCACCGCCGGCTTCGGCCATTCGTCGGACAGCGCCTGCTTGGCCTTGGCGAGGAAGGGCGAGTCGTAGGACAGCTGGATCGCCGGCGAGCCGCCATGCGGATGAAATTCGACCGAGCAGTCGGCCGGAACGCGCTGCCTGGCAAATGCCTGGAAGGCGGCGCGGATTTTTTCCGGATCCTGTTTGTGGACCAGGCGGAAGGAGATTTTTGCCGAGGCTTGCGCGGCGATCACCGTCTTGAAGCCCTTGCCGGTATAGCCGCCGATAATGCCGTTGAACTCGGCCGTCGGTCGCGCCCAGGTCAGTTCGAGCACCGAGCGGCCCTTTTCGCCGGACGGGATCGACAGGCCGATCGGGCCGAGGAAGGTCTCGGCCGTCTCACCGAGCGACAGCCACGACTGCAATATCTGCGACGGCGTTTCCTCGACGCCGTCATAAAAACCCGGAATGGTGACGTGACCATCCGCATCGTGGATGTCGGCCAGAATTTTTGCCAGGATGCGGATCGGATTGGCGGCCGCACCGCCATAGAGCCCGGAATGCAGGTCGCGGTCGGCGGCAGTCACCGTAATCTCCTCGCCGACCAGCCCGCGCAGCGAGACGCAGATCGACGGCGTATCGCGGTCCCACATGCCGGTGTCGCAGACCAGCGCGAAATCGGCCTTGAGCTCATCCGCATTCGCCTCGAGAAACGGCTTCAGCGACGGCGATCCGGACTCCTCCTCGCCCTCGAACAGGATTGTGATTCGGCACGGCAATCCGCCATGCACCTGCTTCCACGCGCGGCAGGCCTCGACGAAGGTCATCAGCTGGCCCTTGTCGTCGGCCGCGCCGCGGCCGGTGATCACCTTGTGGCCGGGCTCGATCTCCTTGACCGCCGGCGCGAACGGGTCGCTTTCCCACAGCTCGATCGGATCGACCGGCTGGACGTCGTAATGGCCGTAAAACAGCAAATGCGGCGCGCCCGCCGGCCCATCGTGATGCGCGACCACCATCGGATGGCCTGGTGTGTCGCGCACGCTGGCGTCGAAGCCGATCAGCTTGAGCTCGGCGACCAGCCATTCGGCGGCCTTGCGGCAGTCGGCGGCGTAGTCCGGATCGGTGGAGATCGACTTGATGCCGAGCAGGCCGAACAGGCGTTCCAGGCTCTGGTCGAAGTTCTTGTCGAGGCGGTCGAGAACAGGGGAAACTGCGGACATCTGGCGGGCCTTTCGATTCTGGCGGCGAATCTAGAGCCCATGTTGCGAAACGGAAAGCCCGCGACCGTTGGGCCACAGCTTCCTGTCCAAAGGCAAAAAAATGCCGCCGTGGTGGAGGGAACCACGGCGGCCTCTACTCGAAACGATGCGGCAGCCCGGAGAGGGGGGATAGGCTGCCGCAAGTGTCCGGGATAGGCGGGGGACGGGCCTTGCTCCGGACTTCGGCGAAAACTGCCGATGGCGTTTATCTGTGTCTGCGAACGTGGCGATTCAAGGGCACAAAAATTACACTTTTGTAACATAGGCGTGAGCGAACAAAGCTCCGGCCAGGCCGCATGGCAGGCCAGGCTCGCACGCCATTTGTCAGGGTGTTGCCGGAACCCTTGGCAGAAGCCGCCTTTGGCATGGACCGCGGCGCTGCGCCGCGCTATTCCCTCGTGCCATGAAAAAAGGCGATCATCTCTTCCTTGTCGACGGCTCCGGCTACATCTTCCGTGCCTATCACGCGCTGCCGCCGCTGTCCCGCAAGTCCGACGGGCTGCCGACCAGTGCCGTGCTCGGCTTCTGCAACATGGTCTGGAAGCTGACGCAGGACGCCCGCAACACCGATGTCGGCATCGTGCCGACGCATTTCGCCGTGATTTTCGACTATTCGTCGAAGACCTTCCGCAACGACCTCTACCCCGAATACAAGGCCAACCGCTCGGCGCCGCCGGAAGATTTGATCCCGCAATTCGGCCTGATCCGCCAGGCGACCAGGGCCTTCAACCTGCCATGCCTTGAGACGAAAGGCTACGAGGCCGACGATTTGATCGCCACCTATTGCCGGCTTGCCTGCGAAGCCGGCGCCGACACCACCATCATCTCTTCCGACAAGGATCTGATGCAACTGGTCGGCCCAACGGTTGCCATGTACGACCCGATGAAGGACCGCCAGATCGGCGTTTCCGAGGTGATCGAGAAATGGGGCGTGCCGCCACAGAAAATGATCGACCTGCAGGCGCTGACCGGCGATTCGGTCGACAATGTGCCGGGCGTGCCCGGCATCGGGCCGAAGACGGCAGCGCAATTGCTCGAACAGTTCGGCGACCTCGACACGCTGCTCGCCCGCGCCGGCGAGATCAAGCAGGACAAGCGGCGCGAATCGATCATCGCCAATGCCGACAAGGCACGCATTTCGCGTGACCTGGTGAGGCTGAAGAACGACGTGCCGGTGACCGAAGGGCTTGACGAGTTCGTGTTGCATGCGCCGGACGGCCCCAGGCTGATCGGCTTCCTCAAGACCATGGAATTCTCGACGCTGACCCGCCGCGTGGCCGAAGCGACCGGAACCGACGCCGGCGACGTTCCAGCCACCCCCGTCACCATAGAGCGTGCCGATACCGCGCATGGCCCCGATATGGGTTTTGGCGTGCCCGCGGCCGCCGAGAGCGCACCGCCGTCGGACGAAGCGGCACTCGAAGCTCCGGCCGCAGCCAAGCAAGGCGACACCCCATCCCTGCTTTCGGCGCTTCGCCTGGAGGCTGCCACCGCCCGCAAGATCGACACCGGCGCCTACACCTGCATCCGCGACGCCGCGACGCTGAAGGCCTGGATCGCCGAGGCGATGGAGAGAGGCATCGTCGCCTTCGACGTTAAGACGTCCTCGCCCGATCCGATGCGGGCCGAACTGATCGGCCTTGCCATGGCCGTCGCGCCCGGCCACGCCGCCTACGTGCCGCTTGCTCACAAAAACGGCAATGGCGACCTGCTCGGCGGCGGCGCGGTCGAAGACCAGATCCCGGTCCGCGACGCGCTGGCGTTGCTCAAGCCGCTGCTCGAGGACAAATCCGTCCTCAAGATCGTGCACGACATGAAATACCGCCTTGTCGTCATGAGCCGTCACGGCATCGAGATCGGCCCCTATGACGACACCATGCTGATCTCCTACGTGCTCGAGGCCGGAACCCACGGTGGCCACGGCCTGGAGGCGCTGGCCGATAAATGGCTCGGCCACGCGACCATTCCGCTGAAGGAACTGGCCGGTTCGGGAAGAAGCTTCATCGGCCTCGATCAGGCCGACCTCGGCAAGGCGACGGCTTACGGGGCCGAGCACGCCGACGTCGCGCTCAGGCTCTGGCAGGTGCTGAAGCCACGGCTTGCCGCCAAGGGCCTGGTCTCGGTCTATGAACGGCTTGAACGGCCGTTGGTGCCGGTCCTGGCACGGATGGAGCAGCGCGGCATCTCCGTCGACCGGCAGATCCTGTCGCGGCTCTCCGGCGAACTGGCACAGGGTGCCGCACGGCTCGAGGACGAGATCTACCAGCTGGTCGGCGAACGCATCAACATCGGCTCGCCAAAACAGCTCGGCGACATCCTGTTCGGCAGGATGGGTCTGCCCGGCGGTTCAAAAACCAAGACCGGCCAGTGGTCGACCTCGGCGCAGCTTCTCGAAGACCTCGCCGCCGAAGGCCACGAATTGCCGCGCAAGATCGTCGACTGGCGCCAGCTGACCAAGCTGAAATCGACCTATACCGATGCGCTGCCCGGCTTCATCCATCCCGACACCAAGCGCGTCCACACCTCCTACGCGCTTGCCGCGACGACGACCGGGCGGCTGTCGTCCTCGGATCCCAATCTGCAGAACATTCCGGTGCGCACCGTCGAGGGTCGAAAGATCAGGACGGCCTTCATCGCCGACAAGGGCAACAAGCTGGTTTCCGCCGACTACAGCCAGATCGAATTGCGCGTGCTCGCCCACGTCGCCGAAATCCCGCAGCTCAAGCAGGCCTTCGCCGATGGCGCCGACATCCACGCCATCACCGCGTCTGAAATGTTCAACGTGCCGGTCGAGGGCATGCCTTCGGAAGTGCGCCGCCGTGCCAAGGCGATCAATTTCGGCATCATCTACGGCATTTCGGCCTTTGGCCTCGCCAACCAGCTGTCGATCGCGCGCGAGGAAGCCGGCGACTACATCAAGAAATATTTCGAGCGCTTCCCCGGCATCCGCGACTATATCGATGCGACCAAGGCCTATGCCCGCGAGCACGGCTTCGTCGAGACCATCTTCGGCCGCCGCATCCACTATCCGGAGATACGGTCGTCGAACCCTTCGGTCCGTGCCTTCAACGAGCGCGCCTCGATCAACGCCCGCCTGCAGGGCACCGCCGCCGACATCATCCGTCGCGCCATGATCCGTATGGACGAGGCGCTGGAAAAAGCCAGGCTTTCTGCCCGCATGCTGCTGCAGGTGCATGACGAGCTGGTTTTCGAGACGGTCGAAGCCGAGGTCGAGGCGACGATCCCGGTCGTCTGCCACGTCATGGAGAACGCCGCCATGCCGGCGGTATCGATGTCGGTGCCGCTGCACGTCGACGCCCGCGCCGCCAACAACTGGGAAGAGGCGCATTAGGGCCGTGCTTCGTCATCCTAGTGGATTGATCGAGACAAAAGAGTCCGATGTTGGATTCCCATCGGTTTTCGCATGTGCGACGATCGTGCATGCGCACCGGTA